>JAVHYH010000102.1 GCA_031119155.1 Brevundimonas sp. | reverse complement strand
GCCGCGGGCTCGTTGATGCGCAGGCCTCCGGCGACGTTCAGATAGACGTCCTGATCGCCGAAGCTGATGCCGCAGCGCGCCTCCAGCACCGCCAGCACCATGGCCAGACGACCGGTGTCCCAGCCGACGACCGCGCGGCGCGGCGTGCCATAGGCCGACTTGGACACCAGCGCCTGCATCTCGACCAGCACCGGGCGCGAACCCTCGATGCCGGCGAAGACCGCGGCGCCGGGCGCGCGGTCCTTGCCCTCGCCGAGGAACAGGGCCGACGGGTTATTGACCTCGCGCAGGCCGCTGTCGCCCATCTCGAACACGCCGATCTCGTCGGTGGCGCCGAAGCGGTTCTTGCCCGCGCGCAGGATGCGGAAGGGATAGCCCCGCTCGCCCTCGAAGCTGAGGACCGCATCGACCATGTGCTCGACCACGCGCGGTCCGGCGACCTGGCCGTCCTTGGTGACGTGGCCGACCAGGATGACTGCGGGGCCGCCCGACTTGGCCAGCCGCACCATCTCGCTGGCGCAGGCGCGCACCTGGGTGACCGAGCCCGGCCCGGCCTCGTGCACGTCGGACCACAGGGTCTGGATCGAATCGACGATGACGATGTCGAAGGTCTCGCGCTTCAGCGTGCCGAGGATGTCGCGCAGGGACGTGGCCGAGGCCAGTTCGACCGGCGCCTTCTCGAAACCCATCCGGCGGGCGCGCGAGCGGATCTGCTCCACCGCCTCCTCGCCGGAGATATAGGCGACACGGCGACCGGCGAGGGCGGCCTTGGCGGCCACTTCCAGCAGCAGGGTCGACTTGCCGACGCCGGGATCGCCGCTCAGCAGCAGGGCCGAGCCGGGCACCACGCCGCCGCCGCAGACCCGGTCGAACTCGGTGACGCCGGTGATGATGCGCGGCGGTTCGGGCGTGTCGGACTGCAGGGTCTCGAAATTGAGGCCCTTGGCGCGGCTGGTGGCAGCCGGCTTCAGCGCGCCCGGCGGGGCCGTGCGGCTCTCCTCGACGATGCAGTTCCATTGACCGCAGGCGCTGCACTGCCCGGCCCATTTGCCGTGCACCGCCCCGCAGGACTGACAGACGTAGATCGCATTATCTCTGGCCATGACGCTGGCTTAGCGCAGGCGGAGCCGTTCGGGCAGAGGGGCGGGGAGGGCGTACGTCCAAAAATGACGCATGCGGTTCAGCCGACGTAGAGCCTCGGAACCCGAAGCGTGATCGAGGTCAGCAGTTCATAGCTGATCGTCCCGGCTGCGGCGGCGGCGTCGTCCAGCAGGCGGTTGGCCCCGTACAGCTCGACCTTGTCGCCGACGGCCACATCCAGATCGCCGATATCGACGGCGCAGACATCCATCGACACCCGCCCGACGATGGGCCGCAGGGCGCCGGCGACGAATACCTGTCCCTTGGGGCTGTAGCTGCGCAGCAGGCCGTCGGCGTAACCGGCGGCGCAGGTCGCGATGCGGGTCGGGCCGGTCGCATGGAAGCCGCGCGAATAGCCGACGGTCTCGCCGGCGGGCACGTCGCGCACCTGCAGCACCTCGGCCTCCAGCGTGGCGACGGCGCGGATGCGGGCGTCCGGACGGCCTTCCGGACCGCCGCCGTACAGGCAGATGCCCGGCCGCAGCGCGTCGAAGGCGTAGTCAGGCCCCAGGAAAACGCCTCCGGAGTTGGCGAAGGAGCGGGTGACGCCCGGATAGCGCTGCGTGGCTGCCGCGAAGGCGTCCCGCTGACGGGCGTTCATCGGCTCGTCCGGATCGTCGGAACAGGCGAGGTGGCTCATGACCAGCCCCAGCCCGTCGAACGGCTCCGGCGCATCCTCGATGCGGAAGCCCAGCCGGTTCATGCCGGTGTCGATCTGCAGGCCGCAGGCGCCGCCGTCGGCGGCCCGCCACTCGGCCAGTTGCGCCGGGGTGTTCAGCACGGGGCTCAGGCCTACCGCAATTAACCGTTGCGCATGGCCGGTCAGGCAGCCGTCCAGCACATGGATCACCGGCTCCGGCCCCAGCGCCGCGCGCAGGGCCTCGCCCTCGGCGGCGCGGGCGACGAAGAAGGTCCGCGCCCCCTCGGCCATCAGACGCGTCGCACAGGCGATGGCGCCCAGCCCGTAGCTGTCGGCCTTGACCACCGGATGCACGGGCGCGCCGCCCACGGCCTCGAGGGTGTGGAAGTTGGCGGCGAGCGCGTTCAGGTCGATGGTCAGCGTGGCCGGGGAGGGCATCCGCTCATCTAGGGGCGCCGCCTTGTGCGACGCAACAAGCGTTCCGCTCAGAGACGATCGAAAGCGGCGCCGTTGGCGTCGAACAGATGCGCCAGATCCGCCGGAACAGTCAGCGTCAGGTCCTCGGCGGTCTTGGGCCGTACGTCGCCGGGCAACTGCAGCGTCAGGGCCGTGTCGCCATAGGCGGCATAGGCGAATGTGGCGTGGCCCAGGGTCTCGGCGAAGGTCACGGAGGCCTTGATGCCGGTCTTGGCCCCGGTCGCCAGATGCTCGGGCCGGATGCCGACCGTCACCGCATCGCCCGCCTTGGCCGCAGAGGCGTCGACCGCGATCTTCAGCGTGTCGCCCTGCGCCGTCTTCACCGTCGCGCCCTTGGCCGTCGCGGTGATGATCTCGCCGGGGATGAGGTTCATCTTCGGGCTGCCGATAAACTCGGCGACGAACAGGTTGCGGGGACGCTCGTACAACTCCATCGGCGCCCCGACCTGTTCGATGATCCCGCCGTTCAGCACCACGATCCGGTCGGCCAGCGTCATCGCCTCGACCTGGTCGTGGGTGACGTAGATCATCGTCGTCTTCAGCCGCTCGTGCAGGCTGGCGAACTCGTAGCGCATCCGCACGCGCAGGGCGGCGTCGAGGTTGGACAGGGGCTCGTCGAACAGGAAGACCTCGGGCTCGCGCACGATGGCGCGGCCGATGGCGACGCGCTGGCGCTGGCCGCCGGACAGGGCCTTGGGCTTGCGCTCCAGATAGTCCGTGATGTTCAGCGTCTCGGCGGCGGCGCGCACCCGGCGGTCGATCTCCGCCTTGTCCGCCTTCGCAAGCTTCAGCCCGAAGGCCATGTTTTCATACACGCTCATGTGCGGATAGAGCGCATAGGACTGGAACACCATGGCGATGCCCCGGTCGGACGGGGACAGGTCGTTGACGGTGCGTCCGCCGATCTCGATCTGGCCGCCCGAGGCCTCTTCCAGCCCGGCGATGGTGCGCAACAGGGTGGATTTGCCGCAGCCGGACGGGCCGACGAAGACGACGAACTCGCCGTCGGCGATCTCCAGATCGATTCCCTTCAGCACCTCGGTCGTCCCGAAGCGCTTGGTCACGCCGGTCAGCCGGACGTCCGCCATGTTTCCTGCCCATTACAACTGGTCGGCTGGCGGCGTTGATCGCCGTCTGAGCCCTTCAGGCGACAGCGTAAACGGTTACACGGCCGGATCAATGGCCGCATTCGGGGTGACTCTGTCGCAGAGTCTGTTACGGAGAATGAATGTCAGTCTCACCTGTTCTGCAGTCCCTTCGCTCCGCCACCGCCGACATCCACACCGCCATCGAGACCCAGGCCGACGTCGAGCGTCGCCTGCGTGATCTGGACGAGCGGCCCGCGATGGTCGCCCGCTTCCATGTCCTGCACAGTGCCGTCGAGGCCGCCATCGCCCCCTGGCGCGCGTCGTTCGAGGCGGACGGCTATGAGCCGGATCGCCGCTCGCCGCTGATCCTCAAGGGTCTGGAGGCGCTGAACGTCCCGACGCCTGCCGACGAAGCGGTTGTCGCCCTGCCGACATATGGGCAGGCCATCGGCTGGGTCTATGTGGCCGAAGGCTCCATGCTGGGCGGCCGGGTCATGCAGAAGGCCATGGTGCGCGACGGCATCCCTCTGACCGGCCTCGATTTTCTTGATCCGTGGGGGGATGGAACCGGATCGCGTTGGCGGGCATTCATGCACGCGATGGACTCTGCGTGCGCATCGGGGCGGGCGGTTGAGGAGGACGTTGTGAGGGGCGGAATCGATGCGTTCGATCTGGCCTTCAGACTTCTGGTTTCACCTGCCCGGTAAAGTTTCGAGTGCATGACCGACGCCGTGGCGCTTGCTGACCGTCTGGATCTCAACGCCTGTGATCGCGAGCCGATTCATGTGCCGGAGGCCATCCAGCCTCATGGCCTTTTGCTGGTCGTCGAGACCGCCGGCCTGACGGTTCGGCAGGAGGCCGGCCGTCTGGCGCGTGTGACCGGCGACGACAGCTGGCTGGGCCGCTCCATCGAGGGCCTGCTGGGCAGCCGCATCACCGAACGTCTTCGGGCGTCCGGCCTCGGCGACGACGGCTTCGTCGGTCGCTGGCGCGGCGCCGACGGCCTCGACTACGACGTCATCGCCCGCCCGCATGATGCGCTGCTGATCGTCGAGATCGAGCAGAGCTCGCAATCGGCCCAGCCGGGCATCGAACTGATCAGCCGCCTCGATACGGCCGGCGCGGCGCTGGAACGCGCGCCCAGCGTTCGCGCCGTCTGCGACCGCGCCGCCGAGGCCTTCCGCACCCTGACCGGCTTCGACCGGATCATGATCTACCGCTTCCTCGAGGACGAGGCGGGGCAGGTGGTGGCCGAGGCCCGCTCGCCCGAGGTCGAATCCTTCCAGAACCACCACTTCCCGGCCACCGACATCCCGCGGCAGGCGCGGGCGCTCTACCTGCGCAATCCGGTCCGGGTGATCCCCGATTCCCACTACCAGCCGGAGGCCCTGCGTCCGGCGGAGGCGCGGCCGCTGGACATGAGCGACTGCGGCCTGCGCAGCGTCTCGCCGGTGCATCTCCAGTATCTGCGCAACATGGGCGTACGCGCCTCGGCCTCGGTCTCGATCATCATCGACGGCGAGCTGTGGGGGCTGGTCGCCTGCCACAGCGCCCGACCGCAACTGCTGCCGTTCGAACTGCGCATGGCGGCGACGACGCTGGCGCGCAACCTCGCTCGCCAGATCAAGGCCAAGGGCGAGGCCGAGCTCTATCGCGAGCGCATCCGCCTGCGTCAGCTGGAGGACGAACTGATCGGTCGCCTGCCGACAGACAGGCCGCTGGAAGAGGCGCTGGCCGACAACGGCCGGGATCTGGCGGATCTGGCCGACGCCGACGGCGTGGCCATCGTCGGGCAGGGCGGGCAGTACCGGTTCGGCGTGACCCCGCCGGAAGCCGCCATCCGCGATCTGGCTCACTGGGTCGCGGACCAGCCGGGCCTGCGTCCGGTCTCGACCCACGTCCTGTCCCAGCGGCGTCCCGAGGCGGCGGCGTTCACGACGGAGGGCAGCGGCCTGCTGGGCGTCCATCTGCAGGGCGACCGGCCCCTGACCGTCCTGTGGTTCCGGGCCGAGATCGTCGAGACGGTGCGCTGGGCCGGCGATCCGTCCACGGCCCGCAAGACCGGCGACAAGGCCGTCCTGACGCCGCGCAACTCGTTCGAGGCCTGGTCGGAGACGGTGCGGGGCCGCTCGCGTCGCTGGACCCCGGCCCAGGTCGAGTCGGCCGGTCGGATGCGCGACGCCCTGATCGACTTCGCCTCGGTCAGCCAGCTCCGCAGCCTGAACCGTTCGCTGCAGGCCTCCTTGAGCGAGCGCGACCTGCGGCTGGAGCAGCAGGAGTTCCTGATCCGCGAGGTCAACCACCGGGTCCAGAACAGCCTGACCCTGGTGTCGTCCTTCCTCGGCCTGCAGGCGCGTCAGGCGGACCCGGCCTCGCAGGCGCAGCTGCTGGAGGCTCGGCGTCGCGTGCGGGCGGTGTCGATGGTGCACAGCCGCCTGTATCGCGCCGAGACCGGCTCAACCGTTGATCTGGAGCGCTATTTCGTCGAGCTGATCGATGATCTGGGCGCGTCGGTCGGCGCCGACTGGAACGCCGAGCTCCAGCACGATCTGGCGCCGGTGCGGGTCGAGGCGGGCAGGGCGGTGACGCTAGGGCTGATCCTGACCGAGCTGATCATCAATGCCCAGAAATACGCCTATGACGGCCAGCCGGGGCCGATCCGCATCCGTCTGCAGGAAGACGGACGCAACCTGCGCCTCGCGGTCGAGGACGAGGGCAAGGGCGGGCACAAGGTCGGGCAGGGCTTCGGCTCGATGATGATCGAGAGCCTGGTTACCCAACTAGGCGGACAGCTCGACTACCGCGACGGCGATCCGGGCCTTCATGCGCTGCTGAAGGCCCCGATCGGCATCGAAGAGGTCTGAGGTCAGCCGCGCGGCTTGCCCTTGAACGGGGGCTTGCCGCCGGGCTTCTTGAAGCCGGGCTTGGGCTTGCCGGTCCACGGACGATCACCGCCGGTCGCGGCGCCCGCACCGTCGGTGCGCGGCTGCCAGGGCTTCTTCGGACCCTTCTTGTCGACCCACGGCTTCTTGCCTTCGGGAGTCGGGTCGTCCTTGGTGCGCTTAACCCACTTCTTGCCGGCGCCGCCGTCAGTGGCCGGAGCGGCGTCGTGGTCCGTGCGAGGCGCCCACGCCTTCTTCGGCGCGTCACCCTCGGCGCGGTCCTCGCGGGCCTTCCACGGCTTCTTCGGCGCATCGCCGTCCTGACGCGGTTCGCGCGACTGCCAGGGCTTCTTCGAGCC
The DNA here is from genome assembly GCA_031119155.1 of Brevundimonas sp. Lineage (GTDB taxonomy): Bacteria > Pseudomonadota > Alphaproteobacteria > Caulobacterales > Caulobacteraceae > Brevundimonas. The sequence goes on along the minus strand of JAVHYH010000102.1, from coordinate 4,657 downwards.
TTCGCCGTCGAAACGCGGCTTGCGGAAGGGCTTGTCGCCCCGATCGCCGCCACGATCACCTTGGGGCTTGTCCCACTTGCGCAGGCTCTTCTCGCCGGCGGCCGGAGCCACGGCGTCCTGGATGGTCACGCCCTCGTCGTTCGACTGGGCCATGGCCGCGCGGAATTTGGCTTCGGCGTCGGCGGTGATCTCGAACTTGGTCTCGCGGTCGAAGATCTTGATCGAGCCGACGTCGCGCTTGGTGACGTGGCCCAGACGGCAGATCAGCGGCAGCAGCCATTTCGGATCGGCGTTCTTCTCGCGACCGATGTTGACCTTGAACCACGACATGTCGCCGCCCCGGGCGAAGTCGACCAGCGGGCCGTCCTTCTGGCCGCGCTCGTTGCGGCCGGTTTCCTGGGCGCGCTTCATGCGCTCGTCGTCCTGCACGTCCTCGGGGGGCGGCAGCTTCTCGCGGTACAGGCGAATCAGGGCGGCGGCGACGTGCTCGGGCGAGGTGCGCTCCAGCAGTTCCTTGCCCATGGCGATCGACTCCTCGTCGGCCTCGGCCATCAGGATCGGGTCGGTGAGCATTCGCTCGTGATCCTTGGCGCGGATCTCGTCGGCGGACGGGGCGCCCGACCACTCGGCCTTGATGGAAGCCGAGTTCAGCATCATCTCGACCTTGCGTCGCCGGGTGTGGCTGACCATCAGGACAGAGACGCCCTTCTTGCCCGCGCGGCCGGTGCGGCCCGAACGGTGCAGCAGGGTGGCCTTGTTGACCGGGATTTCGGCGTGGATGACCAGACCCAGGTCGGGCAGGTCCAGACCGCGCGCGGCGACGTCGGTGGCGACGCAGACGCGGGCATGACCGTCGCGCAGGGCCTGCAGGGCCTCCGAACGCAGGGACTGCGTCAGTTCACCGGACAGGCCGACGACCGAGAAGCCGCGCTCACGCAGGCTGGCGGTCAGATGCTTCACCCGCTCGCGGGTGTTGGCGAACACCAGGGCGCCGGGGCTCTCGAAATAGCGCAGGACGTTGACGACGCCGTGCTCGATCTCGTGCGGGGCGATGCGGATCGCCTTGTATTCGATGTCGCCGTGCGAGGCGTTCTTGACCACGGTGTCGATGCGGAAGGCGTCGCGCTGGTAGGTCTTGGCCAGTTCGGCGATGTCGCGGGCGATAGTGGCCGAGAACAGCAGGGTACGGCGCTCGGCCGGGGCCTGGTCGAGGATGAAGGTCAGGTCTTCCTGGAAGCCCATGTCCAGCATCTCGTCCGCCTCGTCGAGGACGACGACCTTCAGCTCGGACAGGTCCAGCGCGTCGCGCTCGATGTGGTCCTTCAGGCGGCCGGGGGTGCCGACGACGATGGCGGCGCCGCGGTCGAGCACCCGGCGCTCGGCGCGCGGGTCCATGCCGCCCACGCAGGTGGCGATGCGCGCGCCGGTGTTGGCGTACAGCCACTCCAGCTCCTTCGAGACCTGCAGCGCCAGTTCGCGGGTCGGGGCGATGATCAGGGCGACCGGCGCGGCGTTGTCGGCGAACCGCTCGGCCTCGCCCAGCAGCGTCGGGGCCATGGCCAGGCCGAAGGCGACGGTCTTGCCGGAGCCGGTCTGGGCCGAGACCAGCAGGTCGCGACCGGATTCGGCCTCCAGCACGGCGGCCTGGACGGCGGTGGGCTCGGCATAGCCGCGTTCGGAAAGCGCGCGGTCGAGCGCGGGATGGCTGGCGGGGAAGGGCATGGGCAGGGTCCGTAGGGCGCCAACGCGGCGCGCGCCAGCCTTATCCGGCGAGCGAAGGGCGGGGCATGTGCTCCGCAATCAAGGCGGAAGCACGGCCCCGAGAGCGATGATCGGTCGATTTCTGACGGAAGTTCAGTCCGGCGCTGACAATCCGGACGGGCGAGGGCAAGCTGGGCGCAACAAGGGGATCAGATGCTTCGCACCATTCTCGCCGCCACCACGGCCCTGACTGTTCTTGCCGCACCGGCCCATTCGCAGGATCGCCCGCGCGACACGCCGCCGGCCGGATCGCCGGCGGGCTCATCGGCAGGACGGCCCTCGAGCGGCCCCGCCTCGACACCGGCCGCTTCCGGCCCTCGTGGGTCCGGCGGCGTCGCGCCCCGGGCCTCTGCGCCGACGCAGGCGATCCGGCTGGGTCAGAGCGTCAACGGCAGCCTGCAGGACGGCGACGCCACACTGAACAGCGGCGAGTTCGTCGACAGCTGGACCTTCAGCGGCCGTCGCGGGCAAAGACTGGACATCCGCCTGAACTCCACCGCCTTCGACCCCTATGTGATGATAACGGGGCCGGGCGGCTTCTCCGAATTCAACGACGACGACGCCACGGTCCAGGCCTCGGTCAACAGCCGCCTGCTGGTCACCCTGCCGTCCGACGGCGACTACATCGTCGCCGCCACCAGCTATGAACCGGGCGAGCGAGGCGCGTATCGCTTGTCGGTCGAGGACGGAACCGGCGTCGCCCCGCCGCAGCCCCGTGTCCAGGAGTCCGAACGCGCGGCGGCAGGCGGCGTCATCCAGATCGGCCAGACCATCTCGGGCTCCCTGTCGTCCGGCGACGAGACCCTGCAGAGCGGCGAGTATTTTGATCGCTACACCTTCTCCGGTCGCCGGGGCGAACGGGTCGAGGTGGAGCTGACCTCCTCGGCCTTCGACGCTTACACCATCGTGCGCTCGCCCTCGGGAGAGCAGTTCGACAATGACGACGGTGAGGACGGCACCGACAGCCGCCAGCAGCTGATCCTGCCTGAGGACGGTGAGTATGAGGTGCAGGTCACCTCCTACCAGCCGGGCGAGACCGGCTCCTATCGCTTCACCGTTGAACAGGGGCGCGAGTCGGTGCGGCAGGCGGCGGCGCCGGGCGGGCGACGCATCTTCGCCGTCATGGTCGGCGTCTCGGACTACGGCGGTACGACCAGCAATCTCGACTTCACCGACGAGGACGCCGTCAAGCTGGCCGAGGCGCTGGAGCAGGGCGGTTCGCTGAACGAGGCCAGCGTGGTGCTGACCAACGCCCAGGCGACCGTCGAGGGCGTCCGCTCGGCCTTCGCCCGCGTCGCCGCCGAAGCGGGGCCGGACGACATGTTCCTGTTCTTCTTCTCGGGCCACGGCAACCAGACCGAGGTCGCCGTCAGCGGGCTGGAGCCCGACGGCAAGAGCGAGACCCTGGTCCTGCGCGACGGCGAGATCACCGACGTCGAGATGGGCGAGATGTTCAGCCGGCTGAACACCCGCCTGTCCCTGCTGGTCATCGACGCCTGCTACTCGGGCGGCTTCGCGCGCAATGTCGTGGATCGGCCCGGCGTCATGGGACTGTTCAGCTCCGAGGAGGATCTGACCAGCGCCGTGGCCAGCAAATTCCGCGCGGGCGGCTATCTGTCCCACTTCCTGCGCGAGGGGATGGTCGGGGCCGCAGACCGCGACGGCGACCGGCTGGTCACGGCCGGAGAGCTGTCCACCTACCTGCGCCGACAGTTCCGCACCGAGGTCGAGGACGTCGAATCGGAAACCCAGGACGGCCAGAGGAATTATCAGAACCTGGTGATCGACCGTGGCGGGGTTCAGGTGGACGACGTGATCGTGCGTCTGCCGGCCGCGCAGTAGCAAAGGACTGAGACCATGAAGGCATCGATAGCCGTTCTGTGCGGCATCCTCGTCATCGCGGGCGGGGGCGTCGCCAACGCTCAACCGACCGGCGATGAACGCGCTCTTGTCGGGGCGACCTGGTCCGGCGGCGAGACGGAGGACGTTCCGGGCTATGAGTCCTGGGGCGGCTCCTACGTCGGCGATCCGCTTGCGGTCAGCCTGTTCCGCTCCAGCAGCAATCCGCGCGACTGGATCGTAGTGTCCAAGCGCGAGGTGGGCCGTGACGGCCAGCACGCCCTGTGGCGGGGGCTGGACACGATTCGGTTGAACGCCGCGTCGTCAGAGACCTTCGTCGCCTTCGAATGCCGCCGGGGCGGCGCGACCGGCGAGTTCGCGCCGGAGGCCGGTTTGATCGGCTTCGTTGGACGCTCCGAGGCGGCCCCGGGCCTGCTGCAGGCGGAACAGGCGGTCCAGGTCGGCGCGGAGGGCCAGCTGTCGCGCGTTGAAGCGCCTGTCGTCTGCGCGGACGAAGGCGCCGGCATCTGATCTGAAGGGAGGGAAATGGTGGATGTGACAGGGATTGAACCTGTGACCCCCTCGGTGTGAACGAGGTGCTCTCCCGCTGAGCTACGCGTCCAGCGCAGGAACGGCCAAATCAGAAAGGCTTGGGCCGTCGGGAGGCGCGATGTAGCCCGCGATTCCGATGACGGCAAGCCCAATCGATCAAATACCGGCCGTGCGGACCCCTTCCGGCGTTTCCGTCTCGGGGTCGCCGGGCAGCCAGGCGACGTGACCGTTGTAGATGTCCTGGTTCAGGATGCCTTCTTCCTTGGCGACCAGGACCGGGACCAGCATCTGGCCGGTGACGTTGGTGGCCGTGCGCATCATGTCGATGATCCGGTCGATGGCGACGATATAGCCGATGCCTTCCAGCGGCAGGCCCGCCGTCGACAGGGTCAGGGTCAGCATGACGATGCTGGTGCCCGGCACCCCCGCCGTCCCCAGCGAGCCCAGAACCGCCGTCAGGCCGATCAGGACGTATTGCGTCAGGCTGAGATCAATCTTGAAATAC
>JAVHYH010000101.1:9722-11388 GCA_031119155.1 Brevundimonas sp. | reverse complement strand
GCCATCGACACGGCGGATGTCTATTCGCGCTGGGTTCCCGGCAATGTCGGCGGTGAGAGCGAGACCATCATCGGCGAATGGCTGAAGGCGCGCGGACGGCGCGATGACGTGCTGATCCTGACCAAGGTCGGTTCGGCCATGGGCCAGAACGGCGAGGATGAGCGCCACGACCTGTCGCCCGGCTGGATCGAACGCGCGGTTGAGGACAGCCTGCGCCGGCTCCAGACCGATGTGATCGACCTGTACCAGTCCCACTGGCCCGACGAGCGCACCCCGCAGGAGGAGACCCTGCGCGCCTATGAGAAGCTGGTGCAGGCGGGCAAGGTTCGCGCCGTCGGCGTGTCGAACCACTCCGCCGAAGCGACGTCAGAGGCGCTGGCCATATCGGGGCGCGAGAGCCTGCCGCGCTATGAGACGCTCCAGCCGCACTACAACCTGTACAGCCGCAAGACCTTCGAGGGACCGCTTCAGGATCTGGCGGTGGCGCAGGGGCTGGGCGTCATCCCCTACTTCAGCCTGGAAGCGGGTTTCCTGAGCGGCAAATACCGCACCGCCGACGATCTGCAGGGCACGGCCCGCGGCGGCATGCTGCAGGACCATTTCGACGAACGCGGCGTCCGCATCCTGGCCGTCCTGCGCGCCGTCGCCGAGCGTAACGAGGCGACCCCGGCTCAGACGTCGCTGGCCTGGCTCCTGACCCGCCCGGGCGTCACCGCGCCGATCGTCAGCGCAACCTCGCTGGACCAGCTGTCCGACACGTTGAAGGCGGCGGAGATCACCCTGTCGGCGGAAGATGTGGCGGAGCTGACGGAGGCCAGCGAGGGGTAGGTGGCGGCACGGCGCCATAGCCTTCTCCCTCCCCGGGGCGGGGAGGGAGACGGATAGAGCTCTGCTCTCACCAGACCCCGATCTTCTCCGCTTCCTTGTGCGTGATCGGGTGGTTGGCCTTGGCGTGGTCTTCCTCGGCGAGGAAGCGGACGGCCTCCAGCGCGGCCATGCAGCCCATGCCGGCGGCGGTGACAGCCTGGCGATAGACGTCGTCGGTGACGTCGCCGGCGGCGTAGACGCCCTCGATCGCGGTCGAGGCCGTGCCCGGCTTGACCTTCAGATAGCCGCCGGGGCCGGTTTCCAGCTGACCGGCGAACAGCTCCGACGACGGGGCGTGGCCGATGGCGATGAAGACGCCGTCGGCGGCGATGTCGCGAGTCTCGCCCGTCTCGACATTCTTCACGCGCGCGCCGGTGACGTTGACGCCGCCGAAGCTGTTGGTCTCGCCGAGGATTTCATCGATGGCGTTGTTCCAGACCACCTCGACCTTGGGGTGGGCGAACAGGCGGTCCTGCAGGATCTTCTCGGCGCGGAACTCGTCGCGGCGGTGCACGACCGTGACCTTCGAGGCGAAATTGGTGAGGAACAGGGCCTCCTCCACGGCGGTGTTGCCGCCGCCGACCACGATCACGTCCTTGTTGCGATAGAAGAAGCCGTCGCAGGTGGCGCAGGCCGAAACGCCGAAGCCCTGGTATTTGGCCTCGCTCTCCAGACCCAGCCATTTGGCCTGGGCGCCGGTGGAGATGATCACTGTCTCGGCCAGCATCTCGGCGCCCGAGTCCAGCGTCAGGTGGAAGGGCCGCTTCGACAGGTCGGCCTTGACCACGATGTCGTGGAT
>JAVHYH010000101.1:9348-9712 GCA_031119155.1 Brevundimonas sp. | reverse complement strand
CTCCAGGACGAACGGCCGGCGCGACAGATCGACCTTGTTGACATGGTCGGTGATCATGCGGGTGCCGACGTGCTCGGCCTGCTTCTGCATCTGCTCCATCAGCCAGGGGCCCTGGATCACGTCCGCGAAGCCGGGATAGTTCTCGACATCGGTGGTGATGGTCAGTTGGCCGCCGGGCTGCAGCCCCGCGATCACGACCGGCTTCAGCAGGGCGCGCGCCGCATAGATGGCGGCGGTCCAGCCGGCGGGGCCGGAACCGATGATGGCGACGCGGACGGTGCGGGGAGAGGTGCTCATGGTCCGTATTTAGGCGCTGATTCCATCAAGCGAAACGCGCCCCGCGATGCTAGGGTCGGCGCAAACA
>JAVHYH010000101.1:0-9338 GCA_031119155.1 Brevundimonas sp. | reverse complement strand
CGACACGGACGGTTCTCGGGGTGCTCATGGCGCCTATTTAGGGGCTGATTCCGGATTTCGGAATGATAGGCTTCGACCGGGTCAAAAGGAGTCGGGGATGAAGAAGACCAACAGCGCGGCCTTCCTGCCGATCGGCATGGGAATGGGCGTCGCGATCGGCGTCTCGGTCGGCGTCGCCACGGACAATATCGCGGTCTGGCTGCCGATCGGCATCGCCATCGGCTTGGGCTTCGGCGTGGCCATGATGGGCGCGGCGAACGCCAAGGCGAAGAAGGACGGATCGGACGGCGGCGGAAGCGTGGTCCCGCCCGACAGTCACCGCGATTCCTTCGACGGCGGCTCCGATGGCGGTGGTGACGGCGGTGGTGGCGGCGGCGGCGATTAGGTTCCCGCCGGTTCGCGCGCCCAGACCGCGAAGCGACAGCCGACAGGCTCCAGCAAGACCCAGACCTCACGATCCTCCACGCCCAGGGGCGCAAGAGCCGGCACGCCGTCGATCGGGCTCATGATGCGGTTGTACCGGCGGAAGGGCCAGTCAGAGAGCGGCGCGACGCCCTTGAACTCATAGGTCAGGCCGCGGACCGTCAGGGGGCGGCGGTCACGGTACCAGTCCCGGTCGCCCGCGGTGACTTCACGCGAGGCCTCAAAGGGCGCTCCGCCTTCCGCGAGCGTCGCATGCCACCAGACCTGGCCGTCGGGACGCCTGAACCCGGTATGGCGATTCAGTCCTCCCTCCTGCGCCGTGCAGATCGACACGGGAGTTTGCGCCGCCGCCTCGGCGGAGACTTGCGGCGGGGCGAAGGCGGCGAGGGCGAACAACACCAGCATGGACGACAGGAAGCCACGTCCGACCGTCTGCGTCGAGCTATCGCTTCCTGACGGCCAGCCGGTCCAGGATCACCCGCGCCGCCCGGTCGGTCTCGGCCAAGGGCGGATAGGTCCAACTGTCCAGCGTCCCGTCGAACGGTCGCGCCGCGCCCCGGTCGCGCAGGTCGGCGTGCAGGCGGGCGAACTTGTCGGCGGGCTTGGTCGCCACCATCGGCAGGATGTGCACGGGCTTGCCGGTCGAGGCGGCCTCGGCGGCCATGTTGGCGCTGTCCTCGGTGACGAGGATGTGATCGGCCAGATGCAGGAAGGCGAAATAGGGATTGGGGCCTTCGCCGTCCCAGATCAGTCCCGGCAGATGCGCCAGTCGCGCCGTCATCGCCGCCTTCGCCGCCTCGGGCGTGCGGCGCGAGAAGGTCAACATCAGCGAACCGCCCGCCTTTTCGACCGCCGCGGCGATCCGGTCCGCCAGCTCCGCCGCGTGGGCCTCGGGAAGGTCATGCGCCCGCGACTTGCCGCCGACCAGCACCGCCAAGCGCGGGCGGGGCAGGGGCTCCAGCCGGTCGGCGAAGGCCGCGGCCCCCTCGGCCAGCCGGGTCGGGGAAATGCGATGGGGAGAGCCGGTGATCGACAGGACGTTCGGTCCCGCGATCCCGTCGTGCTGCGGGGCCACGACCAGATCATAGTCGCCGGTTCGCCAGCGTGGATCCTGGGTCTGCACCACCAGCGTCTTCCCGCCCGACCGGCGCTTCGCCATCAGGGACAGGGGCAGGGTGGCGCGGCCGGTGGCGATCCATACGTCGGGCCAGGCCTCGCCGGCCTTGGGGAAGGGATCATCCCCCGCCGGGTCCAGCATCCAGGCGGCCTTCAGCGCCGACGGCAGCTTGTCGAACGCCTTGCGCCACTTCACGCGGGCGACGGTGATGTCGGACGCAAAAAGGCGCTGGAGGGCTTCCGCCAACCCCAGCGCCTGATTTTCCATGCCGATCCGGCCGTCCGAGACGACCCGGATCGAAAGCGGCTTCTGCGAGCCTACTTCCACTCGACCTTGAGGATTTCGTACGCCTTCACGCCGCCGGGCGTGTTGACCTCGACCACGTCGCCGACCTCTTTCGAGATCATGGCGCGGGCGATCGGGGAGGCGATGGAGATCTTGCCGGCCTTCACGTCGGCTTCGTGCTCGCCGACGATCTGGTAGCGACCCTCTTCCTCGGTGTCCTCGTCGACCACGGTGACCGTGGCGCCGAATTTCACCTGCGAGCCCGACAGCTTGGAGACGTCGATCACCTGGGCGCGGGACAGCTTGTCCTCGATCTCGGCGATGGAGCCTTCGATCCAGCCCTGACGTTCCTTGGCCGCGTGATACTCGGCGTTTTCGGACAGGTCGCCGTGCTCGCGGGCCTCGGAAATGGCCGCGATCACGTTCGGCCGTTCGACCGACTTCAATTGCTTCAGCTGATCGTCGAGGACACGGTAGCCCTCGGCCGTCATCGGCACTTTTTCCATATGTCGTGAGTTTCTTGCTTCGCCCGGACTACAGAGACTACTCGGCACAGAGGTCGCTGGGCGCACGCGACCGGCCCAAGAGGGTAGGGTGTTCTGCCGAAAGGTTCAAGGGCGCGTGAGTGACGCGGTCTTTCGACCTCGCAGCGCATGGACCTGACGGATCAGGCTCCAGGCCAGCCAGGCGACCGCCGCCAGGCCCAGCGCCATGAACAGGCCGGACACCAGCAACACCCCGGCGGCGATGAAGGCCAATACGAAGGCGATGGCCGCGATCAGGGCGGCGACGATCTGGACGGTCTTCAGGCGCATGGCCCATTAACGTTTGGACCCGCGCCGGGTTTCCACCGGTTTCACGCCCTGACGAAACCGTGTCCCGCGTGTCGCATGCCCGACACTCTGGCCCGACTCAGTCACGCATAGGCGTAGGGACCGCCCCGCTGAAGCGCCCGCTGATAGGCCGGGCGGGCGTGGATGCGCTGCAAGAAGGCCGCCGCCTTCGGCATGCGGTCGCCGAACGGCGCGCGCGAGCCTGCGGCCTCCAGCGGGAAGCTCATCATGATGTCGGCGGCGGTGAAGCGGTCGCCGGCGAACCACTCGGCCTTGTTCAGCTCGGCCTCCCAGTAGCCCAGGTGGCTGGCGATCTGCGGATCGATCAGATTGACGCCGACCTTCTTCGAAATGCCCTTTGCGATGGGGCGGATGAGTGCGGGCGAGCGCTGGGGGATGGTGCTGAAGATCAGCTTCAGCAGCAGCGGCGTCATGGCCGAGCCCTCGGCATAGTGCAGCCAGTAGGTCCAGCGCCGGGCCTCCGGCGTGCCGGGCGCGGGCTTCAGCCCGGCGTCGGGGAAGGTCTCCAGCAGATATTCGACGATGGCCCCGGTCTCGGCCACGATCACATCGCCATGCTGGATCACCGGCGACTTGCCGAGCGGGTGGATGGCCCTCAGCTCGGGCGGGGCCAGTCGGGTCTTCGCGTCCCGCTCATACCGTTTCACCTCATAGTCGACGCCCAGTTCCTCGAGCAGCCACAGCACGCGCTGCGAGCGCGAGTCGTTCAGGTGATGGACGATGATCATGTGCGCCTCCCGTTAGCGGACCGGACTGTGGGCGGTTTCCCTCGCGTCCGTCCAGTGTCTGTCAAACAAGACGATGGCGCTGGACGAAAACCCCGCATAGCGTCGTCCGATGGCCGCTTCCCGACTCCGCTCCGCCCTGAAATCCCTCAGCCTGTGGGTCATGCTCGCCCTGCTGGCGGGCCTATTCGCGGGCGCGGCGGCGCAGACCTGGGGCCTGCCGGGCGGGGAGGGGACGGCGGCCGTCATCGGCTCCATCGGGACGCTGTGGCTGAACGCGCTGAAGATGACCATCATCCCGCTGGTCTTCGGCCTGCTGGTGACGGGCGTGGCCTCCATCGCCGACGCCGCGGCGACCGGGCGGCTGGCGCTGAAGGCGCTGCTGGTCTTCGGCCTGCTGCTGCTGGGCGCGGTCACCTACGCCTTCCTCGCCTCGGAAAGCCTGCACTGGCTCTGGCCGATCAGTCCGGAGGGCGCGCGCATCCTGCTGTCCAGCGCGCCCGACGCCTCGACCGTGACCGACAACGCCCACGGCGGCGGCCTGTCCGGCTTCCTGACCAGCCTCGCCCCGCCCAACGCCGTGCGCGCGGCGGCCGAGGACGCCATCCTCGGCATCGTCGTCTTCGCCATCGCGTTCGGATTCGCCGTCACCCGGCTGGAGGCCCGCCTGCGCCTGCCGCTGGTCACCTTCTTCGAGGCGGTGTCCGAGACGATGATCGTCATCGTCCACTGGGTGCTGCTGGCCGCGCCCATCGGCGTCTTCGCACTGTCGATGGGGGTGGGGCTCAACGCCGGTCTCGGCGCGCTGGGCGTGCTGGGCCACTACGTCGCCCTGGTCGTGCTGGCCCAGGTCGGGCTGATCCTGCTGATCTACGCCGTGGTCGTGCCGTTCGGCCGGATCGGACTGGCCCGGTTCGCGCGGGGCGTGATCCCGGCGCAGGTGGTGGCCTTCTCGACCCAGTCCTCGCTGGCCAGCCTGCCGGCCATGGTCGAACAGGCGCGCACCGCGCTGGGCGTCTCGACGGCGACGGCGGGCCTGGTCCTGCCGCTGGCGGTGGCGGTGTTCCGGATCACCAGCCCGGTCGCCAACCTGGCCGTGGTCATCTACGTCGCCCACCTGCACGGCATTCATCTGGGGCCCGCGCTGTGGATCGTCGGCGGCCTGACCGCCTTGGCGGTGTCGGTCGGGACGGTGGGCCTGCCCGGTCAGGTCAGCTTCTTCGTCTCCATCGCCCCCATCTGTCTGGCCATGGGCGTGCCGGTGCAGGTGCTGCCCCTGCTGCTGGCGGTGGAGGTCATCCCCGACATCTTCCGCACCATCGGCAACGTCACCGCCGACCTCGCGGCGGCGCGGATCGTCGAGGGGCGGGACGCGGATCTGGACCCGGAGTCCGGAGCGGGGATTTAGGGGGCGCGTGTAACGGAGGCTTCCCGCCCTTGGTGGCAATCCGATCAAACAGCGGGCGGGGGATGCGTCTGTTGGGGCAATCTCCAATAGCTCAGGGCGAAAATTCGCCCACCTTGATGGAGTGGCGTCGAGCGGCATCAATATCTCTGCTCGCTTGCCAGACAACGAGGGGAATTGCGCATGTTCCAACGATTAGGGCAGTAACGCTCCACCAAGCATTGGGGTCAGATCCTTGACTTCCGATCCATCCGAGAAACACTAGCGCTACATAATAGTAGAGCCGAGGTTTTCGCATAAATCCGTAGCTGCGATGGAACTCTTTGGCCGGATGCCAGAGTTTAGGATATCGCCCAGTCGACATCATCTGAGCGCTCCAGATCATCATTCGGTCGAATAATGCTGAAATTAATATCAAGAGTGGAATTTCTATAAAGCTCATCGTGAGACGGTCGCCTGTTCCACTTTTCGTCCAAGTTCACAACGCGCACCGCAGCCTGTCACAGGTCTACTCATCCCGCATAGCAGAGCTGGCGAGCCGCAGCTAACGCCTCCTCACCCCTCCGCCGCCCAGGCCAGCCTCTCCAGCGCGTCCGCCGCGCGCAGCAGCGCCGCGGCCTCCGTCGCCTGACCGGCCGCCAGCAGGGCCGAGGCCCGGCGGACCGCCATCCCCATCGCCTCGCGCGGCTGAACGCCCTCAAGGTCGAAGCCGAGCTCCAGCCCGTCCTGTAACGTCAAGGCCGCAATGGCCGGCGGGGGCGCATCGGCGCCGCCCCTCAGCGGTTTCAGGTCCAGCTGCGCGGCGATGGCGGCGCGGGTCCAGCCTTCCGCCCGCGCCCGGCGTCTCAGATTGGCCAGTCCGACATCGAACCGGCGCGCGCAGGACGGCCCGGACTCCCCGGCGATGAAGGCCTCGCGCACCTGTTTCCAGGTTTCCGGGCCGCGATATTTGCGAAGGCGATGGTGTTGCATGGCTTCACCGTAAACCGCCGATACGTCAAAAACGGTCGCATGGGGTTCAGGAGACTGCAGGAAAGTGCATCACCGGACGGACCGAACTCGCCGTCTGGAGTAGCGGAAATCGTCGGGAACTAGCGGGTTCTGCGGGGAAACGGGTTCATCACAACGGGCACGACGAGGGCACAACGAACACGACGCGACCGTTCTCAGCTTCCACACGCTGGAAGGCGACTGGCGTCGCGAAGCGAGTCGTCCGTCGCCACCCCGGCTCCAGTGTCGGCCTGCCGCGCTCGCTCCCGTCGTGTTCGTTGTGGGCCGTTGTGATGAACCCTTGGATCTCCCGGGATCCTCAGCCCAGCACCCACCAGACCCCGCCCCCGACGGCCAGCAGGTGCAAACCCACCGCCAGCCCCAGCCACGTCCGGAACGGCTCTTTCCGCGTCTTGTGGCGCAACATCCGCTGCCCCAGCCAGGCCCCGACCCCTCCAAACAGCGCGGCCAGCAGCAGGGTGCGCTCCCGCACCCGCCGGTCGCCGTTGCGGGCGCGAGCCTTGTCGAACCCGAACAGGCCGAACGTCGCGACCTGCAGGACGGCCCACCCGATCAGAAGCATCGGGTGGCCGCCCATCCGCAGGCTCAGCCGTAGTTCTGGATCGGACGAACGTCGAGCTCGCCCGCCTTGATCGCCCCGATGGCCTGGGCGGCGGCCAGCGCCCCCGCGGCGGTGGTGTAGTAGGGGATCTTGCCCATCAGGGCGGTGCGACGCAGACTGAAGCTGTCCTGCAGCGACTGCTTGCCCGAGGTGGTGTTGAAGACCAGCTGGACCTCGCCATTCTTCATCGCGTCGACGATGTGCGGACGGCCTTCCAGCACCTTCTTCACATGGCCCACTTCAAGGCCCTGTTCGACCAGATAGGAGTGGGTGCCTTCGGTGGCGATCAGGGTGAAGCCCTCGGCCAGCAGGGTCCTGGCGGCCTCAAGGATGAAGGGCTTGTCCTCATCCTTCACCGAGATGAAGGCGCAGCCGCTGGTCGGCAGGGTGGTGCCGCCGCCCAGTTGCGACTTGGCGAAGGCGCGGGCGAAGGCGGGGGCCATGTCGGCCTCGCCCTCGCGCTTCCAGTCCAGACCCATGACCTCGCCGGTCGAGCGCATTTCCGGCCCCAGGATGATGTCCACCCCGGCGAAGCGGGCGAACGGGAAGACCGCCTCCTTCACCGCGATATGGTCATAGGGCTTGTCGGTCAGGCCGAAGGACTTCAGCGGCACGCCCGCCATGACCTTGGCGGCGATGGCGGCGATGGGCTGGCCGATGGTCTTGGCCACGAAGGGCGCCGTGCGCGAGGCGCGCGGGTTCACTTCCAGCACGAAGATGCGCGGGTTGTCGCTGTGCGGCTCTTCAATCGCGAACTGCACATTCATCAGGCCGCGCACCTTCAGCGCCCGGGCCATGGCCTCGGTCTGGCGCTTCAGCTCGGCGACGGTCTCGGGACGCAGCGACCACGGCGGCATCGAACAGGCGCTGTCGCCCGAGTGGACGCCGGCTTCCTCGATATGCTCCAGCACCCCGGCCACGAAGACGGTCTCGTCATCGCACAGGGCGTCCACGTCCACCTCGGTGGCGCGGTTCAGATAGTGGTCGATCAGCACGGGGTCGTCGCCCGACACCTGCATGGCCTCGTGGACGTAGCGGTCCAGCTGCTCACGGTCGTGAACGATCTGCATGCCGCGGCCGCCCAGCACATAGGACGGACGCAGGACGACCGGATAGCCGACCTCATCCGCCTTCTGCGCGGCTTCCTCGGCGCTGCGGGCCAGGCCGTTCGGCGGCTGCTTCAGGCCGATGTCATGCAGCATCTGCTGGAAGCGCTCGCGGTCCTCGGCCAGGTCGATCGAGTCGACCGTGGTGCCCAGGATCGGCACGCCGTCCTCCTGCAGCGCATGGGCCAGCTTCAGCGGCGTCTGGCCGCCGAACTGCACGACCACGCCGATCAACTCGCCCTTCGAGCGCTCGACGTCGATCAGCTCCAGCACGTCCTCGGCCGTCAGCGGCTCGAAATACAGGCGGTCCGAAGTGTCATAGTCGGTCGAAACCGTCTCGGGGTTGCAGTTGACCATGATCGACTCGACGCCGATGTCGTCGAACGCGAAGGCCGCGTGGCAGCAGCAGTAATCGAACTCGATACCTTGCCCGATGCGGTTGGGTCCGCCGCCCAGAATGATCGCCTTCTTCCGGTCCGAGGGATCGGCCTCGTTCTGCGGAACCTGACCCAGGGCGCCGGTCTCATAGGTCGAATACATATAGGCGGTGGCGCTGGCAAACTCGGCGGCGCAGGTGTCGATCCGCTTGAAGACCGGGCGGACTTCAAGGGCGCGGCGGGCCTTGCGGACCTCGGCCTCGGTCTTGCCGGTCAGCTGGCCCAGACGGGCGTCCGAGAAGCCCTTGGCCTTGAGTTTGCGGAAGTCGCTGGCGGTGGTCGGCAGGCCCTGCACGACGACGTGGCCTTCGGTCCGCACGATGTCGGCGATCTGGCGCAGGAACCACGGCTCGTAGGCGCAGGCGGCGTTGACCTCTTCCACGGTCAGGCCGTGGCGGAAGGCCTGGGCGATGACGCGGATGCGGTCGGGGGTCGGCACGCCCAGGGCGCGGATGACGGCGGCGCGGGCGCTGGCGTCGTCCTCGGCGCCGGCGACGCCCTCGATCTCGACCTCATTGAAGCCGTTCAGGCCGGTCTCAAGGCCGCGCAGGGCCTTCTGCATCGATTCCTGGAAGGTCCGGCCGATGGCCATGACCTCGCCCACCGACTTCATCGAGGTGCCCAGCAGGGGCTCCGAGCCCGGATATTTCTCGAAGGCGAAGCGCGGGATCTTGGTGACGACATAGTCGATGCTCGGCTCGAACGAGGCGGGCGTGACCTGGGTGATGTCGTTCTGCAGTTCGTCCAGCGTGTAGCCGACGGCCAGACGGGCGGCGACCTTGGCGATGGGGAAGCCGGTGGCCTTGGACGCCAGCGCCGACGAGCGCGACACGCGCGGGTTCATCTCGATGACGACCATGCGGCCGTCCTTCGGATTGATCGCCCACTGGACGTTCGACCCGCCGGTCTCGACGCCGATCTCGCGCAGGACGTTGATCGAGCCGGTCCGCATCCGCTGATATTCCTTGTCGGTCAGCGTCAGGGCGGGGGCGACGGTGATCGAGTCACCCGTGTGCACGCCCATCGGATCGACGTTCTCGATCGAGCAGATGATGATGCAGTTGTCCGCCGTGTCGCGGACGACCTCCATCTCGTACTCCTTCCAGCCCAGCACCGATTCCTCGATCAGCACTTCGGTGGTCGGCGACAGGTCGAGGCCGCGCAGCACGATTTCCTCGAACTCCTCGCGGTTGAAGGCGATGCCGCCGCCGGTGCCGGCGAGGGTGAAGGACGGGCGGATGACGGCGGGCAGGCCGACGAACTCCAGGCCCTCCAGCGCCTCTTCCATCGAGTGGGCGGCCTTGGATCGGGGGCTTTCGAGACCCAGCTTGTCCATGGCGTCGCGGAATTTCTGACGGTCCTCGGCCTTGTCGA
>JAVHYH010000100.1 GCA_031119155.1 Brevundimonas sp. | reverse complement strand
ATCGGCGGCGCGACGCCCGCCTGCTCGCTCAGGCCGGCCGCGACCTGCGCACCCTCGTCGAGACCGCCGCGCCGGACCAACGCCCCCTAACCCGCGCCCGCGCCCTGGCGCTGGCCGGCGCCGGGATGGCCGCCCTCGCCGCCCTGGCGAAGGACGATCTGGCCGCCGCCCAGGGCCGCGCCCTGTTCGACGCCGCCGCCGATCAGTTCACCCCCGACCACAGCCCGCTGGACTGGGCCGCCGTCCTGCTGGCCGGCGTCGGCGGCGACACCCCCCTGCTGATGCTGGCCCAGGCCGAGGCCCTGACCCGCGAACCGGGTCTGCTGCTGGGCGCCCTCGTGCGCGAGCGGCGGCTGTCGGCCGAGGTCGCCCTGTCCGAGGCGCTGGGCGATGTGCAGGCGCTGAACGGTCTGGAAGCCGTGGTGCGGCGCCGCCTGACCGGCGTGGATCGCGGCCAGCCGCTGGACTGGGCCGCCGACCAGATCGGCATGGCGCAGTTGTTCATGGCCCGGGCCCGCCTGACCGGCGTGGCGCCGCGCTCGGTCGGCCTGATGCTGGCTGAGGCGATGGAAACGGCGCGCGAGATGGGCGCCCCGACCCTGTCGGATCGCGCCGTGCTGGCCCTGCCGGACGCCCGGGTCTGAGGCCGGACTAGCCGCCGAGGGCCACGAAGCCGCCGTTGGCGTGGCCGGGCTTGCCGTAGCGCAGGCGTTCGCCGTCCTCGGCCAGCACCCGTCCGCCCGCGGCTTCCAGAACCGCCTGCCCCGCCGCCGTGTCCCACTCCGAGGTCGGACCGATGCGCGGATAGGCGTCGAACCGCCCCTCGGCGATCAGGCAGAATTTCAGCGACGAGTCCGTGCCCTGCCACTGCAGGCAGCCGTAACGCGAGGCCAGGCGATCGGCCTCGTCGTCGGTCAGGCTGTGGCTCATCAGGGCGGTCGGGGACGCCGGGCGCTCCCGCACCTGAATGGCTGTCCAGGCCTCGCCAAAGCGACGACGGAAGGCGCCCTTGCCCGGCGCGGCGCTGCGCCAGGTGATGCCCGTCGCGGGGGTCGACACCACGCCCGCCACCGGGGCGTCGCCGTGGATCAGGGCGATGTTGACGGTGTAGCTCTCGCGGCCCTCGACGAAGCCGCGCGTGCCGTCCAGCGGGTCGATCAGCCAGAACCATTCGTTCAGTGAGGCCGGAACCCCGTGGGCGGCCACCGCCTCCTCGGCCACCGCCTGCACCTCGGGATAGAGGGCGGCCAGACGCTCCAGGATCAGGGCCTCGGCCTCGCGGTCGGCGCGGGTGACGGGGCTGTCGTCGGCCTTGGTCTCGGCGACGACGCCGTTGCGCCAGTAGGGCAGGATCACCGCCGCCGCGGCCTCGGCGATATCGGCCAGCGCCTCGGCGAGGGCGCCCGACGCCAGATCCTCGGTTAATCGTGTGCTCATTGGCGATCCGATAGAGCATCCGGGCGGTTTGAAGAACCGGCAAATCAGGTCAGCCTTGGGGATACCTGCCTGTTCTTTTCCGGACCCGATGACCGATACCGCGCCCAGCCCCGTCCTGCCTGACGGACAAGCCCTCGCCACCCTCGTCGCCGGCAAGCTGTGCCACGACTTCATCAGCCCGGCGGGCGCGATCAGCTCGGGTCTGGACCTGCTCAAGGACCCGACCGCACAGGACATGCGCGACGACGCCATGGGCCTGATCGAGGCCAGCGCGAAGAAGATGATCGCCCTGGTCAATTTCGCCCGCGTGGCCTTCGGCGCCGCGACCTCGGCGGAGCGGTTCTCCAGCGCCGAGTTGGGCGACCTGGTGTCCGGCCTGACCGAAGGGGGCCGGGCGACTCTGAACTGGGCTGTGAGCGAGGGAACCTGGTCCAAGCCGCAGGCGCGGGCGATGGTCAATCTGGCCTATCTGACGATGGCCGCCCTGCCGTCCGGCGGCGTGGCCACCATCCGCACCCATGTCGCCAGCGACGGGATTGTGATCGAGGGCGCCGCCGAGGGCGCGCGGGCGCGTCTGAAGGGCGAGGCCGTGTCCGGTCTGGCGGGTCAGCCGCTGGCCGAGGGCCTGCCGGGCCAGTGGATCCAGCCCTACTGGCTATGGCTGACGGTGCATGACGCCGGCGGCGTGCTGGATGTTCAGGTCGAGGACGGCCGCGTCGCCCTCGTCGCCCGCATGCCTAACTGACCTTTAAGCCGGTTTCCCAAGGACTCGTTAACCGGCTCAAAGCGATCATGGAGGATAGAGAACACGCGGGCGTTGCGGCCCGCCTTCACCCGCAGGATGTGCGCTTGACCCCCAGGACCTGTCTGATCGTCGACGACAGCCGGATCATCCGGAAGGTCGCGCGGCGCATCGTCGAGGGCCTCGGCTTCGAGGTCGATGAAGCCGCCGACGGTTCCGAGGCTCTGGCCTTCTGCGCCGGGGTCATGCCCGAAGTGATCCTGCTGGACTGGTCGATGCCCGTCATGGACGGCCTGACCTTCCTGCGCCGTCTGCGCACCCTGCCGGGCGGGGCCGCGCCCAAGGTGCTGTTCTGCACCATCGAGACCCGCGCCGACCGCATCGCCGAAGCCCTGTCCGCCGGCGCCGACGACTATGTGATGAAGCCGTTCGACGGCGAGATCCTGACCTCGAAATTCGCCGAAGTGGGGGCCGTCTGACCCCATGTCGCCGGAAGACTTCGATCGCCTGCAATCGCTGATGGCCTCGCGCGCGGGGTTCCGGCTGACGCGCGACCGGATCAAGCTGGCCGAGCACCGTCTGGGCCCGGTGGCCCGGCGCGAGGGCTTCGACACCGTGGATGCCATGCTGGCCTCGCTGTGGGCCAAGCCGGTGGCGACCCTGGGCTGGGCGATCATCGAGGCCCTGCTGAACCCGGAGACCTGGTTCCGCCGCGACCGTCCGACCTTCGACACCCTGGGCGATGAGCTGCTGCCGGCCCTCAGCCGCGCGCGCAGCGGCCAGCCGGTGCGCGTCTGGTCGGCGGGCTGCTCGACCGGTCAGGAAGCCCTGTCCATCGCCATGACCGCGCTGGACGCCGGCGCTTCGGTCGAGATCGTCGGCACCGACCTGTCGCAACGCGCGCTCGAGAAGGCCCGCACCGGCGCCTATACCGGCTTCGAGATCCAGCGCGGCCTCAAGGCCGAGACCATGCTGCGCTGGTTCGACCAGACCGACGAGGCCTGGATCGCCAAGCCCCAACTGCGCGCCGCCGTTCACTTCGCCCGCGCCAACCTGCTGGACGGGCCGACGGACGATCACCGCTTCGACGTCATCTTCTGCCGCAATGTGCTGGACGACGTGGACCCGGCCCGCCGCTCGCAGGTGCTGGACAATCTGGAGCGCCGTCTGGTCGATGACGGCGTGCTGTTCCTCGGCCCCGACGAGCGGATCGACGGCGACAGCATCGCCTTCCGCGCCGTCTCGGGTCGTCGCGGCCTGTTCGTGAAGGCGCCCTCGGCCCTGCGCCGCGCGGCCTGATCCCCCTTCGCTAATCCCTCCGGATGACTTAGCCTCGACCTCGACCAGACAGGGGAGCGTCTTCATGCGGCTGTGGTGGCTGATCGGATCGCTGGCGGTCGCGCTGGCGATCGGCGTGCTGACGCTTCAGGTTCCCCGTCCCGCCGGGGCGGACGCGGCGCGGACCAACTTCTCCACCGTCCGCGCCATTGCGGACGTCAACGCCGTCGCCCAACGTCCCCACCCGGTCGGCTCACCCGAACATGCGCGGGTGCAGGCGTATCTGATCCAGCGGATGACCGCGCTGGGCCTGCAGGTCTCGACCCAGACCGGGCCGCTGTCGCCCCGCGCCATCCGGCGGCTGTCGGCCGAGGGCGGCGATCCTGCGGCGGCCGACTTCAGCGTCACCAACCTGATCGGCGTCCTGCCCGGCCGGAACCCCGCCCTGCCCGCCGTCGCGGTCATGGCCCACTATGACACCACGCCCCACTCGCCCGGCGCGGCGGACGATTCCACCGGCGTGGCGGCCGCGCTGGAAACGGTGCGGGCCATCCGCGCGCGCGGACCGGCGGACCGGACGCTGGTCATCGTGCTGACCGACGGCGAAGAGCTGAATCTGGACGGCGCACGCGTCTTCTGGAGCGACCACATCCTGCGCGACCGCATCGGCGCGGTGATCAACCTTGAGGCGCGCGGCGGCGGCGGCCGGGCCATGATGTTCGAGACCGGACGCGGCAACAGCCAGACCATCGCCCTGTTCGGCGACGCCGCCGTGCGGGCGACCGGCGGCGTGACCTCTAACTCGCTGGCAGTCTTCGTCTATCGCGTCATGCCCAACGGCACCGACTTCACCATCCCCGCCCGCCGGGGCGTTCAGGGCATGAATTTCGCCTTCATCGGCCGCCCCGAACAGTATCACGCCCCGGCCTCCACCCCGGACATGCTGGATCACGGCAGCGTCCAGCACATCGGCGCCCAGGCGCTGGAGACCGCCGACGCCCTGCTGCGCGCCGAGGCCCTGCCGGAGGCGACCTCGGACGTGGTCTATGGCGACGTCTTCGGCCGGTTCATCATTCACTATCCGCCGGTCGTCGGCTGGCTGCTGTGGGGCGTCGCCGCCGGGCTGCTGGGCGTCGCCGGCGCCCTCGCCCGCAAGCGCGCGGGCCTGACCGCCGCCGAGGTCGGGCGCGGCATGGTCGACGGCCTGTGGGTGCTGACCGCCGGTCTGGTGCTGACCCATGCGGTGCGGCTGGCGGGCGGCCCCCTGTCGTCCCGCGCCGAGAGCGCCGACGCCTACTACACCCTGCTGGCCCGTCTGCCCTGGCTGGAGGCGGGCGTGGCGCTGGCGGTGCTGGCCCTGCTGCTGGCGGTGCTGGGCGGCCGGGCCAGACCGGATCGCCGGGTCAGCGCCGGCGCCCTGACGGCCCTGACCCTGCTGCCCGCCTTCCATCTGGTCACCGGCGACTTCAGCGTCCCGACCATCGTCGCCACCGCGGCAGGCGTGATCGCCATCGGCCTGTCGCTGGCCCCGCAATGGGCCGCGCGCACGGTCTGGGGCGGTTGGACCGGGTTGATCGCCCTGGTGCTGGTGCTGGCCGCGGCGGCCCAGGCGGCGGCGCCCGAGGCCGCCTTCCTATTCCAGTGGCCCGCCCTGCTGGCGGCGGTTGCAGCGGTCGCGGCGGCTGCGCTGAACCCCGGCCTGACCCGCCCTGCCGCCCTCGCCCCCATCGCGGTCGTCGCGGCCCTCGGCGGCGGCTGGCTGATCGCCCTGGCCCATCCGGTCTTCCTCGGCATCGGCATGGACCTGCCCGGCGCCCTGATCCTGCTCGGCCTGCCCGGACTGATGCTGATCCGCCCGCTCAGCCCGGAACAGGCCGTCGCCCGGCGGGTGCTGATGGTGGCGTTGGCGATCCTGGTGCTGGGCGCGGGTCTGTCAGCCTATGCGCAGATCGCCGAGCCGATGGTGGCCGCCGGGACCGCCTGAGCCGCGTCAGCCCTGCTGGCTGCGCACGGCCTCGACCACGGCGGCGTTGTAGCCGCGGTACGCATCCCGCACGAGGCCTTCCCAGACCGGGATGTCGATGACGACCGCATCGCCGCGCGCCCGCTGGATGGCGCGATAGCTGTCGTCGATCGTGTCCGCAAAGCTGGGGCCCGCGCGCACCGCCGCCCCGCCCTGCACCAGTTCGGCGAAACGGGTCGGCGAGAAGACGCTGTCCCGCACGCGGAAGACGCCGGGCGTGCCCATGCCCAGACGGGCGGGCTTCACAGCGCTAACTTGGGACTCCGCCAGCAGGCCGAACGCCACATTGCCGTTGACCGAGGCGGCGCCGCCGAACAGGCCGGGTCGCGCGGCGTCCATACGGGCGAAGTCCAGCACCAGAGACGGCGCCAAGGCCACCTTGCCCGCCATCTCCGGGCGGCGGTTCAGCGGGTTCAGCGCGCTGATCGCGCCGATCTGGCCCAGTCCCGGCCCCCGCATGCCGCGCAGCGCCGACAGGGCCGGGGCTGCGTCAGGCCCGAAGCTGGCCCAGCCACGCTTCAGGCTGGCGCCGATGGTGATGCCCGGCCCGATGCCCGCGATCTCCTGATTGCCCGGCAGCTCCTCCAGCCGGGCCTCGCGGGTCATGGCGCGGGTCTCCTCGACCGGCATCAGGGCCAGACCGGCCGTCTCCATCTGCGCCCGCAGATCGGCGTAGGCCTCATTGGTCAGACGCCGCATCAGGGCCTGGTCCGGTCCCTCCATCACCATCGCCAGCCGGGTCCGCGCGGTGATGCTGGCCACCGAGGTCGCCTGCTGGGAGGTGACGAAATTGACGTGATAGGTCGGGATGGCGAAGCCCTCGCCGCGCAACAGGCCGCGATGCTGGCCGGTCATGCGGACGGCGAAGGCCTCCGCCCGGGCGGTGAAAGGCAGGGCGGCGGCGGTTCCGAGCGCCAGTGCGCCCAATCCGAGCGTGCGACGGGTCATGGTCATGTTTCAGCTCCCTCAGCTTTGAAAGAACACTGTCTTTTCGATTGCCGGGAAGGGAGTGACGGAAGCTGATTGATGAACGGATGCGTCATTTTTGGTCGCATCGAACCGGAACTTCACGCGGACAGAATGAGAACATCTTGTGAACCGGAACAAAACGTGTCCATAGTCCGCCTCACACAACGAGGGGGCGGGTCCGTGGCGGGTCTCTCCCGAAACCAGATGGGAATCATGGCAAGGGAGACGAAGGCAATGTCACAGGCGGCTCTGAAGTTGGTAGGCAAGGAAGACGGCGACAAGCAACGCGCTCTGGAGGCGGCGATCGCGCAGATCGATCGCGCCTTCGGCAAGGGCTCGGTGATGAAGCTCGGCAAGGCCGGGCAGGTCGCGGAGATCGAAAGCGTCTCGACCGGCTCGCTGGGCCTCGACATGGCGCTCGGCATCGGCGGTCTGCCGGTCGGTCGGGTGATCGAGGTCTTCGGTCCGGAATCCTCGGGCAAGACGACCCTGGCCCTGCACACCGTCGCGGAAGTGCAGAAGAAGGGCGGCGTGGCCGCCTTCGTCGACGCCGAACATGCGCTGGACCCGGTCTATGCCCAGAAGCTGGGCGTGAACCTGGACGACCTGCTGGTGTCGCAGCCCGACACGGGCGAACAGGCGCTGGAAATCGTCGATACCCTGGTGCGCTCGGGCGCCGTGGACATCGTGGTGGTCGACTCGGTCGCCGCCCTGACGCCGCGCGCCGAAATCGAAGGCGAGATGGGCGACAGCCTGCCCGGCCTGCAGGCCCGTCTGATGTCGCAGGCCCTGCGCAAGCTGACGGCCTCGATCAGCAAGTCGAAATGCATCGTGCTGTTCATCAACCAGATCCGTCACAAGATCGGGGTGATGTACGGCTCGCCGGAAACCACCACCGGCGGCAATGCGCTGAAATTCTATGCCTCGGTCCGCCTCGACATCCGCCGCACCGGTGCGATCAAGGACCGCGACGAAGTGGTCGGCAACACCACCCGCGTGAAGGTGGTCAAGAACAAGGTCGCCCCGCCGTTCCGCGAGGTCATCTTCGACATCATGTACGGCGAAGGCATCTCCAAGCTGGGCGAAGTCATCGACCTGGGCGTGAAGGCCGGCATTATCGAGAAGTCGGGCTCGTGGTTCAGCTATGACTCGACCCGCATCGGTCAGGGTCGCGAGAACGTCCGCGCCTTCCTCAAGGCCAACCCGGATGTCGCCGCCTCCATCGAGAAGGCCGTGCGCTCGTCCACCAACAAGATCGCCGACGACATGCTCGGCACGCCCGAGCCTGACGAAGGCCAGGACCTCGAGGGCTGACCTGAGTCCGATATGTCCGCGGAGTCTGCTCTCTTGAGTCCGGACTCCGCGGACTCTTCCAGACACTTCTCCGATCCGGTCCGGCGACCCGCCATCCGACCCCGCCGGGCCGGGACCGGACGGAGCGGCCGCTCGACTCCCCGCCGGGGTCGGGCGGCCTTTTTTCGTTCGCCCAAACGAAACAGGGCGGCCCTCCCGGACCGCCCTGCGGAGTCTTCAGGCCGGTAGGTTCACCAGTCCGGCGGCAGCCACGGCCCCATGCCCGAACAGACATAGGCCGGGGTCTCATCATAGTAGGGCGTCGGGATGTAGGGCTTCTGCACCCAGACGTGCCCGCCGATGCCGCTGACGCAGTTGTCCCAGGCGTAGCCCAGCACCTCGGTCTTCTCGGCGTCGGCGTAATAGACGTAGGAGTAGGCGATCAGGTTCGGATCGTAGGACTGCACCAGCGCGATGGCCGGGCCCACGGCGACCGTGGTCGCCAGACCGGCTGCGACAGCGACAGCGAACCGCTTCATTCTGTTCATTGCACCCTCCAGACTGTGGAAACTGTTCCACGGGGGCAGCAAAGCCGGACTCTCCCCAGACGCGAACTCAATAAATCGTTACCACTCTGGATATGCCTCAGGTCGCCTCCCTCGCGAACCCTTTCAGGGCTGGGGCGTAGTCTCCGGATCGCCCGTCCGGACCAGACAAGGATCGCAGATGCCCCGTCCCCGCCAGCCCCTGCTGACCATGGTCGCCCTGCTGCTGCTGGTCCTCTTCCTCGGCCTGTTCATCGGCTACCGCATCGGCGCCGACCAGGCCCGGCGGGACAATGCCATCGACCAGTCCATCCGGCCCGAAGTGGCCAGCCTGTTCGCTCCCGCCTACGGCAACCGCTCCAGCGCCGCGTCATAGAGCCGGCGGGCGTTGTCCAGCGCCGCTCTCGCCTCCTCGCGCTCCTCGGGCTTGTCCAGCCGCCGCCGCAGGCTCTGGTGGGCCGCCTGCACCGCCTCCAGCGCGCGGTCCCAATCCACATAGACGGGGTCATTGTAGTCGATCATGGCGTCTCTCCCTGGGGTCGTTGTCAGAAGAGAACGGCCCGGCGGGGAACCCGGTCGTGCGGCCAATCCCCGCGCCGCGCCCCGGACCGGAGACGCCGGAATGGCCAAGGACTGATGCGCTCGGCCTCAAACCCCTATATGACGCCCGTTCCGCAATTCTCACGCAGTTCTGACGACCGACCATGGCCAGCCTGAAACAGATCCGCTCGACCTTCCTCGACTACTTCGCGGCCGACGGCCACGAGAAGGTCCATTCGGCTCCGTTGGTGCCGCAGAACGACCCGACGCTGATGTTCGTCAACGCGGGCATGGTGCCGTTCAAGGACTATTTCACCGGCGCCGCCACCCCGCCCTATACGCGCGCCACCAGCTCGCAGAAATGCGTCCGTGCGGGCGGCAAGCACAACGATCTGGACAACGTCGGCTACACGGCCCGCCACCTGACCTTCTTCGAGATGCTCGGGAATTTCAGCTTCGGCGACTACTTCAAGGAACACGCCATCGACCGCGCCTGGTCGCTGGTGACCAAGGACTTCGGCCTGTCGCCCGACCGGCTGATGGTCACCGTCTACATCGACGACGATGAGGCCTTCGACATCTGGAAGAAGGTCACCGGCTTCCCGGACCACAAGATCGTCCGCATCGCCGGCAGCGACAATTTCTGGGCCATGGGCGACAGCGGTCCCTGCGGTCCCTGCACCGAGATCTTCTACGACTACGGCGACCACGTCCCCGGCGGCCCTCCCGGCTCGCCCGATGAGGACGGCGACCGGTTCGTGGAGATCTGGAACAACGTCTTCATGCAGTTCGAGAAGGAGAACGACCAGATCGTTCGCAGCCTTCCGAAGCCGTCGGTCGACACCGGCATGGGACTGGAGCGCATCGCCAGCGTGCTTCAGGGCAAGAACTCGGTGTTCGACACCGACCTGTTCCAGACCCTGATCGCGGCGTCGGAAGAGGCCACCTCGACGAAGTCGGATGAGGCGCACGCCTCGAGCCACAAGGTCATCGCTGACCACCTGCGCTCGTCGTCCTTCCTGATCGCCGACGGCGTCACCCCGTCGAACGAAGGCCGGGGCTATGTCCTGCGCCGCATCATGCGCCGCGCCATGCGCCACGCCCACCTGCTGGGCGCCAATGACCCGCTGATGCACCGTCTGGTGCCGACGCTGGTGTCGGAGATGGGCGAGGCCTATCCGGAACTGAAACGCGCCCAGCCCTTCATCGAAGACACGCTGAAGCAGGAGGAGGTCCGCTTCCGCACCACCCTGTCCAAGGGCATGGCCCTGTTCGACACGGCGGTTCAGGGCTTCAACCCCGGCGACATGCTGGATGGCCAGACCGCCTTCACCCTGTCGGACACCTACGGCTTCCCGCTGGACCTGACGCAGGACGAGGCCCGTCGCCGCGGCTATTCGGTCAACGTCGACGGCTTCCAGGCCGCCATGGCCGAGCAGCGCCAGCGTTCGCGCGAGAACTGGAAGGGCTCGGGCCAGACCGCCAACGCCGGCGAATGGCTGGCCGTGCGCGACCGTCTGGGGCCGACCGTCTTCACCGGCTACGACAACATCGACGGCTCGGGCGAGGTGCTGGCCATCATGAAGGGCGGCGCCCCGGTGGATACGGCCGAGGCCGGCGACATCGTCGAGGTGCTGTTCGACACCACCCCCTTCTACGCCGAGAGCGGCGGTCAGGCGGGCGATCACGGCACGTTCGAATGGCCCGGCGGCGAAGCCGAAGTCATCGACGTCAAGAAGCACGCCGGCGACCTGCACGTCCTGTCGGCCCAGATCACGGCGGGCAAGCTGGAGATCGGCGCCCGCGCCGCCCAGCTGGTCGACGCCGACAAGCGCACCACCACACGCGCCAACCACTCGGCCGCCCACCTGCTGCACACGGCGCTGAAGAATGTCCTCGGCGCCGCCGTGGCCCAGAAGGGTCAGCTGGTCGACGCCGAGCGCGCCCGCTTCGACTTCAGCCATTCGGCCCCGGTCACCGAGGACGAACTGGCCGCCATCGAGGCCGAGGTGAACGCGGTCATCCGCCAGAACGTCCCGGCGGAAACCAGGCTAATGGCCCCGCAGGAGGCCATCGAGGCCGGCGCCATCGCCCTGTTCGGCGAGAAGTACGGCGATGAAGTCCGCGTCCTGACGCTGGGCCGCTCGCTGGTCAGCGACAACGCCCCCTATTCGGTCGAACTGTGCGGCGGCACCCACGTGGCCCGCACCGGCGACATCGGCCTGTTCAAGGTCATTCAGGAAACCGGCGTCGCCGCCGGCGTCCGCCGCATCGAGGCCCTGACCGGCGAGGCCGCGCGCCTGTATCTGGAAGGTCAGGCCGGCGTGGCGCGCAAGCTGGCCCGCGACTTCAAGGTCCAGACCGGCGATGTGTCGGTCCGGGTCGAGGGTCTGCAGACCTCCGTCAAGGCGCTGGAGAAGCAGGTCGCCGAGCTGAAGAAGCAACTGGCGCTGGGCGGCGGTTCGGGCGCGAGCTCGGCCCCGGAAGAGATCAACGGCGTCAAGCTGATCGCCCGCGTCCTCGACGGCGTGGACGGCAAGGGCCTGCGCGGCGTGGCCGAGGACTTCCGCAA
>JAVHYH010000099.1 GCA_031119155.1 Brevundimonas sp. | reverse complement strand
TAGAAGTCGCAGCCGATGGCCTGCACGTCCGGCAGGCCGTGCACCGCCCCCTGACAGCCGTCGATCAGCACCTTGGCGCCGACCGCATGGGCCATCCGGGTGATCTCGGCCACCGGATTGATGGTGCCCAGCACGTTCGACATATGGGTCACCGCGACGATCTTCGTCTTCGGCCCCAGCAGGTCGGCATAGGCCGCCATGTCCAGCGATCCGTCGTCCAGCAGCGGGATCCACTTCAGCACCGCCCCGCGTCGCTCGCGCAGCAGGTGCCAGGGCACGATGTTGGAGTGGTGCTCCATCTGGCTGACGATGATCTCGTCGCCCGGCTCGATGGACTGCCCAAGGCTGGACGCCACCAGATTGATTGCCTCGGTCCCGCCCTTGGTCCAGACGATGTTGTCCGGGCTCTCGGCGTTCAGGAACCGCGCCACGCTCTCGCGCGCCGCCTCGAAGGCCTCGGTCGTCTCGTTGGCCAGTGTATGCAGGCCGCGATGGACATTGGCGTAGCTGCCCTCCATCGCCGCCGTCAGGGCGTCGATCACCGCCCGCGGCTTCTGCGCCGAAGCGGCCGAGTCCAGATAGACCAGCGGCTTGCCGTTTACCGTCCGCGACAGGATCGGGAACTGCGCGCGAGCGGCGTAGGCGTCGAAGACGTTCACAGTCGATCCGTCAGCCATGCCCTCGCCGCCTCTCTCGCGCCGTCGTGCGCGATCCGGTCCACGACCTCGATCAGGAAGGCCTCGACCAGCAGGGCCCGCGCCTCGTCGGCCGAAATGCCGCGTTGCTGCATGTAGAACAGCGCGCTCTCATCCAGATTACCGACCGTATTCCCGTGCGCGCACTGGACGTCGTCGGCGTAGATGATCAGCTCCGGCTTGGCGTCGATCTCGCCGCGCTCGCCCAGGATCAGCGCATGGTGCTGCATCCGGGCGTCGGTGCCGTCGGCCCCGCGCTCGACGATGATCTTGCCCTGGAAGACGCCGCGCGCCGTATCCCGCACCACGCCCTTGGTCATCTGGCTGGTCAGGCCGTCGGCGGCGACGTGATCGACCACCGTCGTCAGGTCCGCATGCCGCTCGCCCGACAGCGCATAGGCGCCGTCCAGCGTCACATCGGCGCCCTGGGCGAAATGCAGCAGCTGGGTCTCGATCCGTTGCAGCTTCGAACCGGTCGCCAGCACGGTCTGGCGATAGACGCCGCCGGCCTCGACCCGCACCTCGGCCTGGGTGATCGAGATGGCGTCCGCCGGCTCCTCGATCAGCACCACCCGGATCACCTCGGCCCCGCGCGCCACGTCCAGCTCCAGCCGGTTGTGCGCCACATAGGCCGAGCCGGCTCCCTCATGGGTTTCCAGCAGCAGCAGCTTCGCCCCGGCCCGCGCCGAGATGCGGGCCGTCGCCGCATGGCCCGTGCCTTCGGCCTTTGACACATAGCGCAGGCGCAGCGTCTGCTCGCCCGAGGCCATCAGGGTGTCGACGCCCACGGCCCGACCGTTGACGAACACCATGGCGTCGCCGCCCAGCGCCTCGAACGGCCCGCCGCCCGCGACGGGCAGCGCCGCCGACGGCGACGGCTCGGGCGCCTCGCGCAGGTATTTGCGCAGGTCCGAATATTTCCACGCCTCCACCCGCCGCGACGGGAAGCTGGACGCGTCCTTCAGATCAATGAGCGGCAGGGCGTTCACGCCGCCTCGCTGACGTAGCGGTCATAGCCCTCGGCCTCGAGCTGAAGCGCCAGCTCCGGGCCGCCCGAGGCGACGATGCGGCCGGCGGCCAGCACATGCACCCGGTCGGGTTTGATGTAGTCCAGCAGGCGCTGGTAGTGGGTGATCACCAGCATCGACCGCTCCGGCGAACGCAAGGCGTTCACGCCTTCCGACACGATGCGCAGGGCGTCGATGTCCAGACCCGAGTCCGTCTCGTCGAGGATCAGCAGCGACGGCTCCAGCAGGGCCATCTGCAGGATTTCCATCCGCTTTTTCTCGCCGCCCGAGAAGCCGACGTTCAGCGGACGCTTCAGCATCTCGAAGTCCATCTTCAGCGACTGCGACGCCGCCTTGACCAGCTTCAGGAAGGCGGGGGCCGAGACCTCCTCCTCGCCGCGCGCGCGCTTCTGGGCGTTCAGGGCGGTGCGGATGAAGGTCATCGCCGGCACGCCGGGAATCTCAAGCGGGTACTGGAAGGACAGGAAGACGCCGCTGGCCGCCCGCTCCGCCGGATCGAGCTCCAGCAGGTCATCGCCGTTCCACTGGACCGAACCCTCGGTCGCCTCATAGCCCGGACGGCCCGACAGGGCGTAGCCCAGCGTCGACTTGCCGGCCCCGTTCGGCCCCATGACGGCGTGCACCTCGCCCGCCGGCACTTCGAGCGTCAGCCCCTTGAGGATCGGCTTCTCGCCGACGGTGACATGGAGGTTATTAATCTTGAGCATTGTTTTTCTTTTTGATTACCCGACCGAGCCTTCAAGGCTGATCGCCACCAGCTTCTGCGCCTCCACCGCAAACTCCATCGGCAGTTGCTGCAGCACGTCGCGGACGAAGCCGTTGACCAGCAGGGCCACCGCCTCCTCCTGCGACAGGCCGCGCTGCTGGGCGTAGAACAGCTGGTCCTCGCTCAGGCGGGTCGTGGTCGCCTCATGCTCCAGCTGGGCCGATCCGTTGCGGGCCTCGATGTACGGAATGGTGTGCGAGCCGCACTCCTTGCCGATCAGCAGGCTGTCGCACTGGGTGAAGTTCCGCACGCCCGTCGCCTTGGGGTGCACCGACACCTGCCCACGATAGGTCGAGTCCGACCTGCCCGCAGACACCGCCTTGGCGATGATCCGCGACTTCGAGTTCTTGCCCAGATGGATCATCTTGGTGCCGGTATCGGCCTGCTGATGCCCGTTGGTGATGGCGATGGAATAGAACTCGCCCGAGCTCTCCTCGCCCTTCAGGATGCAGGACGGGTATTTCCAGGTGACGGCCGAGCCGGTCTCCACCTGCGTCCACGACACCTTCGACCGGTCGCCGCGGCAGTCCGCGCGCTTGGTGACGAAGTTGTAGATGCCGCCCTTGCCCTCGGCGTCGCCGGGATACCAGTTCTGGACCGTCGAGTATTTCACCTCGGCGTCGTCCAGCGCCACGATCTCGACCACCGCCGCATGCAGCTGGTTCTCGTCGCGCATCGGGGCCGTGCAGCCCTCCAGATACGAGACGTAGCTGCCCTTGTCGGCGATGATCAGGGTGCGTTCGAACTGGCCGGTCTGGCTGGCGTTGATGCGGAAATAGGTCGACAGCTCCATCGGGCATTTCACGCCCGGCGGGATGTAGACGAACGACCCGTCACTGAAGACCGCGCT
The DNA here is from genome assembly GCA_031119155.1 of Brevundimonas sp. Taxonomy (GTDB): domain Bacteria; phylum Pseudomonadota; class Alphaproteobacteria; order Caulobacterales; family Caulobacteraceae; genus Brevundimonas. The sequence goes on along the minus strand of JAVHYH010000099.1, from coordinate 8,133 downwards.
GTTCAGCGCCGCGAAATAGTTGTCCGACACCGGCACGACCGAGCCCAGATACTGACGCACCAGCTCCGGGTGTTCGCGCAGGGCCTCGGAGATCGGCATGAAGATGACCCCGACCTTGGCCAGCTCGGCCTTGAAGGTCGTGACCACGCTGACGCTGTCGAACACGGCGTCCACCGCCACCTTCGGCGCGCCCTGCACGCCCGCCAGCACTTCCTGCTCCTTCAGCGGGATGCCCAGCTTGGCATAGACTTCCAGCAGCTCCGGATCGACCTCGTCGAGGGACTTCGGCCCCTCCTTCTTCACCGGCGCGGCGTAATAATACAGGTCCTGATAGTCGACCGGCTCATACTTTACGGCGGCCCAGGTCGGCTCCTCCATCGCCTGCCAGCGCTCGAAGGCGGCCAGCCGCCATTCCAGCATCCACTCCGGCTCGCCCTTCTTCTCGGAGATGAAGCGCACGATGTCGGCGTTCAGCCCCTTGGGGGCGAACTCCTGCTCGATGTCCGAGGTGAAGCCGTGCTCGTATTTCTCGAGTGCGGCGACGGCGTCGATGGTTTCCTGAACTGCGGCCATGATTTACGCGACTTCCTTCGCACGCAGACTCAGGCGTGCGACCTGCTTTTCGTATGCTGCCGTCCAGGCGTCGGCGAACCGGATCCAGTCCTGTTCGGTCGTGCCCCAGCCGCCCGACACCCGCACCGCGCCGGTGGCGAGGTCATGCAGGCCCATGGCGCTGATGGTCTTGGACGGCTTGGTCTTGCCCGACGAACAGGCGCTGCCCGCCGAGATCATCACGCCCGCCAGATCCAGCGTGATCAACTGTTGCGGGCTGTCCCAGCCCTCGACGGCCATGAACAGGGTGTTGGGCAGGCGCGGAACGGCGCCGCCGATGATCGTCGCCCCCGCCGCCTTCGCCCGCGCCTCGGCGGCGTCGCGCCAGCCGATGTGGGCCATCGCCTCATCCAGATCACGCGCGGCGCAGACCGCCGACACGCCGAAGCCCGTCAGGCCCGGCACATTCTCGGTGCCCGCGCGCATGCCGCGCTCCTGCCCGGCGCCGTGCAGGATGCGAACCGCCTCGCGGCCCGGCTTCATCACCAGAGCGCCGACGCCCTGCGGTCCGCCAAGCTTGTGCGCCGACAGGGTCAGACTGTCCGCATCCAGCGTCCGCATATCGACCGGGATCTTGCCCGCCGACTGGATCGCATCGACGTGCAGCCAGCCGCCGGACGCCCGCACCAGAGCCGCCGCCTCGACGATCGGCTGGATCACGCCGCTTTCGTTGTTCGCATGATGGATGGCGACCACGGCGGGTCCGCCGTTGGCCAGCAGCAGTTCCAGCACATCCAGGTCGACCACGCCGTTCGCATCGACCGGTAGCACCTCGACCGGCGCGCCCGACGCCAGAGCGGCTTCCGCCACGCACGGATGCTCGGTCGCCCCGACGATCAGCCGCTCGCAGCCGCCCTTCAGCGCGCTGACGATGGCCTGGGCATTGGACTCGGTCCCGCCCGACGAGAAGATGATCGCCGTCGGATCGGCCCCGACCAGCTCGGCCACCTGCGCCCGCGCCGTCTCGATGCGCGCCCGCGCCCGACGACCGGCGGCATGCACCGCCGACGGATTGCCGTTGTCAGCCAGGGCCTTGGCCATGGCCTCCTGAACTTCCGGACGAACCAGACCCGAAGCGTTGTAATCCAGATAGACGCCGCTCATGCCGCCGCCTCCATGCCTGACGCCGACGTTCCGGGAGCCAGCGTCCGGCGCCGCGCGCCGGTCCGGCGCAGCACCACATCTTCCAGCGACACCGCCGCCAGATAGGCGTGGATTTCCGCGCCGAGGTCTTCCCACAGATCGTGGGTGATGCAGCGTTCCCCGCCCATCATGCAGCCGCGCGGCGTGCCGTGGGCGGCGCAACGGGTGGCGCGGATCGGCTCGTCCACGGCCAGCACAATGTCCGCCACCATGGTCAGCTCCGCGCCCTGCGACAGGCGATAGCCGCCGCCCGGACCGCGCACGCTCGACACCAGCCCGCTCTTGCGCAGGCGGGCGAACAGCTGCTCCAGATAGCTCAGCGAGATTTCCTGACGGGTGGCGATTTCGGCCAGCGAAACGGCTCGCGTCTCGCCTCCGGCATCGCGTCCGTTCCGGGCCAGATCGGCCATCGCCATCACGGCGTATCGTCCCTTGGTCGACAGACGCATCGCACACCTTCAAAAACCGCGCGCTTTTCGGGGCTCCTGTGCTAGAACCCGCGCCTTCGCGAGGCGGCGCAGCGCAAGCGGGACTTAGAAAGTCCTACCCCTGCGGTCAAGTATTGCGCACCTGCGAAATGACAGTTGAACACGGGATTCTCGACCACCGATGCCTGAAGTCATCCTGCCCGGCGCCTCTGGCCGTATCGAAGGCCGCTATTCCCCGGGCAAGCGCCCGAACGCCCCGATCGCCCTGATCCTGCACCCGCACCCCAAGGCGGGCGGGCATATGAACAACCCGGTCGCGGTGACCCTGTACCAGCTGTTCGTGAAGCGCGGCTTCGCCACCCTGCGCTACAACAGCCGCGGCGTGGGCAAGTCGCAGGGCGAGTTCGACTCGGGCATCGGTGAGCTGGCCGACGCCGCCACCGCCCTCGACTGGCTGCAGGCCAACAACCCCGCCGCCACCCAGACCTGGGTCGCCGGCTACCAGTTCGGCGCCTACATCGGCATGCAACTGCTGATGCGCCGCCCGGAAACGGACGGCTTCATCTCGGTCTCGCCGCCGTCGAACATGTACGACTTCAGCTTCCTGGCCCCCTGCCCGGCCTCGGGCCTGTTCCTGCACGGCACCGCCGACAGCATCGTCCCGCCGGTCGAGGTCGAGCGCGTCGTCAACAAGCTGCGCACCCAGAAGGGCATCGTCATCGACTACGAACTGGAAGAAGGCGCCAGCCACTTCTGGCAGGACCACATGGACGCCGTCGAAACCCGCGTCGGCGCCTATCTGGACAAGCGTCTGGAAGAGAACCCGGCCTGATCCCCGCAATTGGCGGCCCTGTTCCATCTCTGGTAGATTGGCCGGATGGACAGGGTCACCGTTTCGGACGCCGCTTCCCACCTTGAAGAGCTCGTCTCTCGGGCCGAAGCCGGCGAAGACGTCGAGATCGTCGTCAACGGTCGCGTGGCCGCGCGTCTGACCGCGCCGCGCCATCGCCTGATGGCTCCAACCGATCCACAGCCCGTTGACTGGGCCGCTATTGCGGCGGCCAGCGCGACGATGACCCGGCAACCCGACAGCGCCGGCGACTTCTTCCGTCGCCTGCGTGACGACGCCGCCTATTGAGCCTCTATCTCGACGCCTCCGTGCTGGTCGCCTCGCTGACCAATGAGCGGAGGGCCGATGAGGCGCGACAGCTCATCGCGTCATACACCCCGCTCGACATCGTCTTCAGCAGTTGGACTGTGGTGGAAGCCCTGTCCGGCCTTTCGAAGAAGGTCAGGATCGGCGACCTGACCGAGGCGGAGTTCGAATTGCTGTCCGCTCAGGTCGAGACGCTGCCGCACAAACATTCCCGCGCGCCTGTGACCGAGCAGCATTTTCTCTCGGCCATGCAACTGGTGAGGGCTCGCGAGACCAGTCTCCGCGCCGGTGATGCGCTGCACCTCGCTATCGCCTCTGACTTCAGCCTGACCCTGGCGACGTTTGATGAGGTTCTGCGGGACGCCGCCCAAAGGATGGGCGTTCCGGTCGCGCCGACCATCCGATAGGCGATCCGTCTCGCCTGTTCCCATACGACCATTTTTGACGCACCCGCATGTCAGACTGCATTCCGGTCTTTGACATCGCGGTCCGTGGTGCTCCCTCGCGGTTGAGCCCAGGCCACGCCCGCTACACTGCCTATCTCGTCGCGCCCTGCCGGGCCGATCCCTGCTTCGCGCCCGATGGCCTATCTCAGGGCTGAATCAACGCTCGACACACCCCGCCTGACGCGAAAATGTGCACGATGTGCACTCCATTTTTTTTCAGAGTGCACTTTTCTCGCGCCGGGTCCGCCACAGCGACCAGACCACGCCGCCCGCCAGAATGAGCGCCGTCACGCCCAGCGAGATCGCCGGCGGGATCTTCTCCAGCCCCAGCAGGGGCGCGGCGAACACCTTGCCGCCGATGAAGACCAGCAGCAGGGCCAGCGCCTGCTTCAGATAGGCGAAGCGGTGGATCACCGCCGCCAGCGCGAAATACAGCGCCCTCAGCCCCAGGATGGCGAAGATATTGGACGTGTAGACGATGTAGGGGTCGGTCGTGATCGCGAAGATCGCCGGCACCGAGTCGACCGCGAACACCACGTCCGCCAGTTCGATCGCCACCAGCGCCAGGAACAGAGGCGTCGCATGGGTCGCCAGCTTGCCGCTCGATGTCTCCGCCCGCACGAAGAAGGCGTGGCCGTGCAGCCTGTCCGTCACCCGGATATGCCGCCTCAGCCAGTTCAGCATCACATTGTCGGAGATGTCGGTCTCGGTCTGATGCCGGCTGGCGAACATCTTGATCCCGGTGAACACCAGGAAGGCGGCGAAGATGTAGAGCACCCACTCATAGCGGCTGACCAGCGCCGCCCCGCCCGCGATCATGATCGCTCTCAGCACGATCACGCCCAGGATGCCCCAGAACAGCACCCGGTGCTGGTAGAGGCGCGGGATGGAAAAGGCGCTGAATATCAAGGCGATGACGAAGACATTGTCCATCGCCAGGCTCTTCTCGATGGCGAAGCCGGTGAAGTATTCCAGCCCCCGCTCGCCGCCCAGCCGCCACCAGACGAAGCCGCCGAACGCCAGGGCGATGGCGATGTACATGGCCGACAGGGACAGGCTCTCGCGCACCCCGATCTCGTGGTCCTTGCGGTTCAGCACCCCCAGGTCGAGCACCAGCAGCGCCAGCACCACCCCCATGAACCCGACCCACATCCAGATGGGCTGGCCCAGCCATTCGGCCGTCATCGTATCCTGCATCCCTGTCGCGGCGAGGCGGGAGCGCCCCGTTCCCCGCTTCCAACGGCGTCAGGGCCTCAGCGTTGCCGGACCGGGCGAAAGGCCGCAGGTCAGTGGTCGCCTTCCGCCGCCGCCACGGCCGCCGGACGGTGGGCCCGCACGCACCACAGGACGCTGACCACCATCATGACCATGGCCACCACCTCGATGACCGTCGGTCCCCTGCTCTCCCACAGATAGCCGTAGGCGAAGGCGAACAGGGTCTCGAACACGATCATCTGGCCCAGCATCGACAGGGGCAGCAGGCGGCTGGCCCGGTTCCAGAAGGCGTTGCCGACGATGGAGGCCAGGATCGCCACCCCCATGCTGGCCGCCGCCAGCCGGGCCCACTGGTCGCCGGTCTGGCCGTTGGCCTCGGCGATGGCCGGGACCGCCAGCAGCAGGGCGAAACCGCCCGTCACCACACCAGTCAGCAGGGACCAGTCATGGGCGCTGACCTGCGGCAGCCGCGCCATCCAGCGGCTGTTCCCGATCGCGTAGGCGGACCAGCTGATCAGGGCCGCCAGCCCGCAGCCGAGCCCCAGCAGCACCTGCCCCACGTCCCGGTGCATCGCCTCGCGCGACAGGCTCTCCCAGCCGATCAGCCCCACCGCCAGCGCGGCCAGCAGGATCGGGGGCCCCACCTTCCTCAGCGGCGGCGCATCGCGGTCCTTCAGCCCCCACACCGCCACCACCACCGGCACCATGCCGACGATCAGGGCCGAGGCGGCCACCCCGGCGAAATGGATGCTGACCACCAGGAACAGGTAGTAGACGATGTTCCCCGCCAGGCTCAGCCAGGCCAGCGCCCGCCAGGCCTTCCAGTCCAGCAGCGGCGCCACCTTCGTCCAGCGCGGCGCCAGCAGGGCGGCGGCCAGCAGGCCATAGGCCAGGTAGCGCCCGGCGCTCATCAGCATGGGCGAGGCGTCCGGCGCGAACTTGGGCGCCAGGAAGACCAGCCCCCACATGGCCCCGGCGCCGAGACCGCAGCCGACCCCGACCAGCCGGTTTGTCGAACCGCTCATCGGTAGAGCAGGAAGGGCTCGCGGGTCTTCAGCCAGGCCTGCTCGTCCGGTGTCGCGATGGCGTCCAGATCGTCGGGCGTCGAGGCCGGGTTATCCACCCACTCCCGCAGCCCCGGCCCGCCGTTGATCACGTCGATCGGCAGCTTGCCGAAGGCGTACTCATAGGGGAAGTCGCGCCACAGGTCGTAGTCCGGATACAGCCGCCGGATGGCCTTGAAGCCCAGCGCCTGCACCCGCCAGGGCTGGAAGGCCTCATGGTCATAGGCCGGGTCGTCGACGTGGATCTGCACGCCGGAGCACAGCTTGCCGACGTGCTTGTGGAAGGTCGGCTCGAACCACATGTCGCGCAGCACGCAGCCCTTCAGCCACTGGGGCGCGAAGGCCTTCATCTCGGCGATCACGGCCCGGGCGTCGATGTCGGGCGCCCCGAACAGCTCCAGCGGCCGGGTCGTCCCCCGCCCTTCCGACAGGGTCGCGCCCTCCAGCATGACGGTGCCCGCATAGGCCCGGGTCATGGAGACATTGGGGGCATTGGGGCTGGGGTTGATCCAGCTGCGCTCGCTCAGCGGCCAGCCATAGCCGGGGCCTTCGGCGGGCTTCCAGCCCTCCATCTCGATGACGCCGTAGGTCACATCCAGCCCGAAGTGGTGGATGAACCACAGGCCCATCTCACCCAGCGTCATCCCGTGCCGCATCGGCATCGGGCCTGCCCCGACGAAGCTCTCCCAGCCCTCGACCAGCGTCGTCCCCTCGACCGGACGCCCGGCGGGGTTCGGACGGTCCAGCACCCAGACCTCCTTGCCATGCTCGGCGGCGGCTTCCAGCATGTAGAGCAGCGTCGTCACGAAGGTGTAGATGCGGCAGCCCACGTCCTGCAGGTCGATCAGGACCACGTCGAACGTGTCCATCCACTCGTCCCTGGGGCGACGCACCTCGCCGTACAGGCTGAAGACGGGGATGCCGTGGACGGGATCCCGATAGTCCGGGCTCTCCATCATATTGTCCTGCAGGTCGCCCTTCATCCCGTGCTGCGGCCCGAAGGCGGCGGTCAGCTGGATATCCGGATGCGCCGCCAGCGCATCGACCGCATGGGTCAGATCCTGCGTCGTCGACGCCGGATGCGCCACCAGCGCGATGCGACGCCCCTTGAGCGGCGCGCTCAGGGCGGGATCGGACAGCAGGCGGTCGAGACCGAACTTCATGGGAGTTCCAGAACGAAGGAGTCGGGATGATGGAAGTCCGGCTTATCCGAAGGATGGGCCAGCGCCCAATAGGAGATGTCGCCGGCCTTGGTCTCAATCACGGCGGATGCCCCCATCACGAGCGGCGCCCCGTCCTGCAGGCCGGGCAAACCTCCGGGATCCACATAGGCCTGCAACTGCCACAGATCCCCATGTCGATGGGCGCTGACAATCGGCGTCGGCAGATCGGGCCGGCTCATTCCTTCGCGGTAGCCCGTGAAGTGATAGGCCTGCCAATCCCCGCCCGGCGCGAAGTTGAACTCGTAGTAGCCGGTCCCGGCCTTGATGAAGGCCTCGCAGCAGGTATGCCGCCACAGCTCGTCGAGCCGGTCGCGCGTGGGGGGGCGCCCGTCATGCGACAGCCGCACCCCTGACATGCCCGAGGCGCTAAACCAGAACAGCACCTGACCATCACCTGTCCGGCGGACATCGAGGCTGACCGTTGCGCCGGCCAGCGAGGTGGTCGGATGAGAGATCAGGGACCTGCGCATCATCCGGCCTCAGCCACAGTCGAGCGGATTGGACGTCACCGGGGACGCCCGATCCATGACCGGCATAGCCACACCGTCCTGCCGCAGCAACGCTACAGTCCTCTCTGTCATCGAGTAGTAGAAGACGAACCGACCCCGCCAGGGCGCGGTCTCACGAACAGGACCGCCATGCGCGTCGAAGATGCCATCAAACGGCAGTTCATAGACATGGCTCTGGCCGGGTGCGAGCCGAACCAGCGGTTGGCCGGACGTCGGCGGCGGCGTTCTGAAGATCTCGGACGAGAAGGCTGCTTCCCCGTTCCAGTCAAAGACGCCCTCGTTCAGTCGGGCCTCGAAATTGATCGGTCGGGCGTAGCCAAGGCCGCCCTGTTCCGGG
>JAVHYH010000098.1 GCA_031119155.1 Brevundimonas sp. | reverse complement strand
GGTGGTGCTGCAGCCAGGCCACCGACTCGGCGTCCAGGTGGTTGGTCGGTTCGTCCATCAGCAGCATGTCGGGCTTCGACAGCAGCAGGCGGGCCAGGGCCACGCGGCGCTTTTCACCACCCGACAGGTTCTCGACCGACCAGTCGTCCGGCGGGCAGCGCAGGGCGTCCATGGCCATTTCGATGCGGCTGTCGATGTCCCAGACGTCGCCGGCGTCGATCTTCTCCTGGAGGGCGGTCATCTCCTCCATCAGCTCGTCGGTGTAGTTCTCGCCCAGTTCGGCGGCGACGGCGTTGAAGCGGTTGACCCACTGCTTCTCCTCGCACCAGGCCTCGACGTTCTCACGAACGTTCAGGGCCGGATCGAGCTGGGGCTCCTGCTCCAGATAGCCGCGCTTGATCCCGTCGGCGGCCTTGGCCTCGCCGGAGAATTCCTTGTCCAGCCCCGCCATGATCTTCAGCAGGGTGGACTTGCCCGAGCCGTTGACCCCGACCACGCCGATCTTGGCGTCGTTGTAGAAGCTCAGCCAGATGTTCTCGAAGATCTTCTTGCCGCCGGGAAAGGCCTTGGTCAGGCCCTGCATCTGGAAAATATATTGCTGCGCCATGAGGTGCGGTGCGCCCTGTCGTTCGATCGAATGGGGAGATTGCCGCGGGATGTAGCGACCGCGCGGCTTCAGGGCAAATCACTAGGCGACGCAGGCGGCGGTTTGATGGCCAACTGGTCTCCGTCCGCCCCTTGCCGGGCAGCCAGCAACAATGGCGCCGACGCCGAGGTTGTCCTGCGAGGGGGCTTAACGCTCCGCCGGCAGCACCGCCATCAATGCGCGGGTGAAGCCGACGGGGGCGACGGTCAGGTGATCCTCGTCGGTCAGCACCACGGATTGAACCGTCAGTCCCGGATAGTTCCGCGATTTCAGCGTCTCCTCCATCCGCCGCACGTCGCCGACCATGTCGGTGTCGGTGGTGTTGCGCCGGTCCGGGCCGGGGACCTCCCAGCCGCCGATGTACATGAAGACGTCCGCCTTCAGGTCGCGGTGGTCGCGGGCGTATGCGGCCTCCATCGTCCTGATGTGGCCCCGGTCGAACCAGAAGGAGGGGCTGCCCAACACATAGGCGCTGAACAGCTCCGGCTCGGTGAACAGGATCTGGGCGCCCAGCAGGCCGCCATAGGAATGGCCCAGCAGAACCCGGCGCGCGGGATCGGCGCGGAACCGGCGCTCGATGAAGGGCAGGGCCTGTGTTTTCAGATAGCTCTGATAGGCCGGGCCGCCGCCGTGAACAGTGGCTCTGGCGCGGCTCGGGCCGTTCGGTGTGGGGGTGTAGTCGCGGTTGCGGCTGGCCGGACCGACGTCGCCGCGCGCATAGGACAGGCCGACAAGAATGAACTCCTCGATCACCGGCCCATCCAGATTCACCCGCCGTGCGATCTGACGGATGATCGGGAAGGCGTAGTCGGCGTCGGTGACATAGAGCACCGGATAACGTCGCTCCGGGCTGGTTTCATAGCTGGCCGGCAGGCTGACGAAGACCTCATAGTCGCGGCCCGAAACCGGGTCGGGCACGCTCCAGACCTGCGTGCCTTTCAGCACATAGGGCGCGCCGTCGGCGGTCGTTCCGGCCTGTTTGGAGGTCTGTGTCGAGGTCTGGGCGTCCGCCCGTTCGCCGCAACTGCCTGTGACTGCCGCCACCGCCAGAATGATCGCCAGACCCGCCGCCCTCATATCCGACTCCCTCAAAGCTTCACCGGGAGAAGCCTAGGGGCGAATGTGGCGCCGAGGGGGCGGTCCAAGCCCCCTCGCGCCCGGCCTGTGGATCAGGCCCCGATGCCGCCGTCCACCAGAATGCTGGTGCCGGTGATGTAGCTCGCGCCCGGTCCCGCGAGGAAGGCGACCGCCGAGGCGATGTCCTGCGGCTTGCCGAAACGGCCCAGCGACGTTCCCGCCAGCAGGCCGGCGGCGTTCGGGCCGTCCGCCGGGTTCATGTCGGTGTCGGTGGCGCCCGGCTTGACCAGATTGACGGTGATGCCGCGCGGTCCCAGCTCACGCGACAGGCCCAGGGTGAAGGCCTGCAGCGCCGACTTGGTGGCCGAATAGACGGTCACACCCGGGAACGGCACGCGGTCGGCCAGCACGCTGGAGATCGAGATGATCCGCCCGCCTTCGCCCAGATGGGCCAGGGCGGCCTGCGTCGTCAGCAGGACGCCGCGGATGTTGACGTTCAGCAGGGCGTCGATGTCCTCGACGGTCTGGTCGGCGAACAGGGTCCCGCCGGCGATCCCGGCGTTGTTCACGACGATGTCCAGCCCACCCAGACCGGCGACTGCGCCCTCGACAGCCTTCCTCGGGCCTTCGATGGAGCCGGAGTCGGCCTGCACCGCGACGGCCTTGCGGCCCGTGGCGCGGATTTCGGCGGCGACCGCCTCAGCCCGGTCTGCAGACTTTTCATAGGTGATGGCCACGTCGGCGCCGTCGGCGGCCAGTTGTCTCGCGATGGCGGCGCCGATGCCGCGGCTGCCGCCGGTGACGAGGGCGCGCTTGCCGGAAAGGGGGAGGGAAGAGGCGGTCATGTCGATGATCCTTGCAGCGTTCATCCAATCTGTATCGACTGGTACAGAATAGCTGGGAGACTTGCCCGCGCCGCGCAAGGGATTATGTATCAATCATTCAAAAATAAGGTCCGGAAGCCGCCATGGCGGGACGTCCCCGCAGTTTTGATCGCGATGAAGCCCTCTCCAGCGCCCTTCAGGTGTTCTGGACGAAGGGGTATGCGGACGCGTCGCTGGCGGATCTGACCGGCGCCATGGGCATCAATGCGCCCAGCCTCTACGCCGCCTTTGGCAGTAAGGAGGATCTCTTCCGCGAGGCGGTCCGGCTCTACACCGACACCGAAGGCGCCAGCCTGTGGGCTTCGGTCCACGACGCCCCCACGGCGCGAGAGGCCATCGAGGGGCTGTTGCTGGCCACCGCCGCCGTCAGCGGCCAGTGCGGCCGACCGCAGGGCTGTCTGCTGGCCCTCTCCGGCGTGAACCCCGCGGCCCTGCCGGACAAGGCGTGCAGCGAGGTGCAGCAGGTTCGCACCAACTCGATGGCCGCCCTCAAGGCGCGCATCGAAACGGGGCAGGCCGAGGGTGAGATCGCCCCGACCGCCGATCCGGCCGCCATCGCCGCCTTCTATCTGACGGTCCAGCAGGGCATGACCTTCCGCGCCCGCGACGGTGCCGGCCCCGATGAACTGACCGCCACCGCCCGCGCCGCCATGCTGGCCTGGGACGGACTGGCGGGCGTCAGGCGTAGTTGAAGCTGATCGAGATGCGCTCGGTCTTGGCCGCGTTGACCGGCACCTCGTGGCGCAGCCAGCTTTCCCACATCAGGATCGTGCCCGCTTTCGGGGCCAGATAGACGAAGGGCTGTTCGGCCTCGGGCGCGTCCGGGCTGACGCCGGGGCGGGCCATCATCATCGCCAGCCGGGGATCTTCCAGCTTCAGCGCCGAGGCGCCGTCCGGCACCTCCACATAGATCGTCCCCGACAGGAAGGCGTGGGGGTGGATATGGCTGGTGTGGCCGCCGCCGGGCTTGAGGATATTGACCCAGATATTGTCCAGCCGCGGCTTGCGCGCCAGATCGAAATTCAAAGCTTTGGCATAGGCTTGCGCGTGCTTGTCGAGATGCCGCTTCAGCTCCGCGAACTCCGGCAGCCGCACCGGCAGGTCGGTCAGGGAGCCGTAGGAGGTGTAGCCGCGATAGTTATGCGCCTTGCACCACTGCCGCCCGGCCATGTCCTCGGCCGCCAGCATCCGGCAGGCGTCCACCAGCTCCGCATTGAACGCCTCGAACCCCGCCGAACCGGCGAGGGACGCTTCATAGACCTGGGTGACGAAGAGGGGGCGCAGGGACATGGGGGCTGGCATAGCTGGTCGGAGGGCGGGGGAGAAGCCGGAGCTTGGCGTCAGGCGAGCGCCGCCAGCACCTGATCGGTCATCTCCAGCGGATCGGCCCGGCCGTTCTGGTTGGTCAGGACCACGGTGGTCAGTTCCGCCTCGATGTCGCGTCTGAACCAGCAGGAGAAGCCGGCGGTGCCGCCGCCGTGGGAGGCGAGGGTGCGTCCTTCCACCTGCTCGACCACCCAGCCATAACCCCAACCGGCCGGCGAGCCGTCGGCCAGATGGGCGGGGCGCCATATGCGCCGCCGTGCGTGGGGGCTCAGCACCGCGCCCCGGTCGATGGCGGCCGCCCAGCGGGTCAGGTCTCGCGCGGTCGAGGTCAGTCCGCCCGCCGAGAAGGTGGAGCCGGGCGCGCTGATCGGCGGATGGTCGTTCCAGCTCTCGCCGTCCCAGAACCGCCCGCTCGCCATGTTGCTGTCCGGGCGGATGCGCCCGCGCGGCCCTGTCCGCGTCATCCCGGCCGGACGGAGGAACCGCGTCTCGATCTGATCCCAGTAGGACGCGCCACCCACCGCTTCGGCGGCCATGCCCAGCAGGACGAAGCCGGTGTTGCTGTAGGCGTGCCGGGCGCCCGACTCAAAATCGACCGGCTTGGCGGCGGCGAGGGCGATCAGGTCGCGGGGCGGCAGATCGCGCGGCATCAGCTCCAGGAAATTCCCGGCGTCCAGATACTCCGGCAGACCGGAAGTATGGCTCAGCAGGCTTTCCAGCGTCCGCCCGCGCCAGGCCTCCGGCAGGGCCAGCACATAGTCGCCGATGGTCCGGGAGGCATCGAGCCGTCCCTCGGCCTCCAGTTCGAAGATCAGGCTGGCGGTGAAGGTCTTGGTCAGGGAGCCGATCTCGAAGACCGTGTCGGCGTCGGGGACGACCGCATCCTGCGGACCTCTCCGTCCCTTGCCGCCCAGCGCCACGACCCGCCCCGCCCGGACCACGCCCAGCGCCGCCCCGGGCGCGCCGTTCAGGTCAATGGCGGCCAGCAAGACCGCACCGCGATTCACCTCCACGCCGGCGTGCGGATCGGCCGTCGCGCATCCGGCGGCGGGAAGGGCGGCCAGCGCCGCGGTCCGGGTCAGGAAGGATCGGCGATGCATGGACGGGCTCCGACGCTTTGCTGTGCGTAACCGGTTACAGTCCGGGCGGCAATCGCCTCACCACCCCAGCCCCGCTTCCCCTCGCAGGACCGCCTCTGCCTCCGCCGTATGCTTGGCACCACCCCGCTCATGCAGCACCAGCGGCGGCAGCAGCCTCAGCGGGGCCTTGCCGGTCTTGATCGCCTGCACCAGCACCCGTTTGGCCGGTTCGTCGGCGAAGGCGTGCACCGGCCGGATCGCGAACGATCCCGCCGTCTCGCCCAGCCCCGCCAGCAGGTCGGCCAGCCGGTCGGCGCGGTGGATGACGACGATCTTCCCGCCCTCGCGCACCGATTTCAGCAGGAATTTCGTCCACGCCTCCAGCCCGTCGTCCGCCATCCAGGCCCCGGTCTTGCCCGGCGCCGGAGCCCGCAAGGCCCCTGGATCATCGAAGAAGGGCGGGTTTGACACCGCGCGGTCGAACACCGGCAGGTCCAGCGCCCGAAACCCCTTCGCCACATCGCCCTCGACCACCACGGCGTCCGCCCCGTTCAGCGCTGCATTTCGCCGCGCCAGCGCCGCCATGGCCGGATCGCGCTCCAGCCCCGTCAGGCTGACGCCCGGCCGTCTTGCAGCGATCTGCATCAGCACCGCGCCCGCACCGCAGCCAGCCTCGATCACCCGCTCGCCCGGCGCGGCGTCGCAGGCGGCGGCCAGCAGGGCGGCGTCCATTCCGGCGCGATAGCCCTTCGCGGGCTGCAGGAAGCGGACACGCCCCCCGAGAAGCCCGTTCTCGACGATTTCTGATGCAGATTCAGTTGCGGATGCGACGGTCACGCGGCTTGACCCCTGTTGGCCCGATCACCATTGTGCGCCGCATCGTCGCCGGGCAAGGCGGCGACCGGATTTTCCGGCGCGATCCTTCCGCCGCGCCCCGCCTGAACGAGTATTCCCTTGGACGCTGTCACCGTCGCCGAAGCCCGCCGCAAGGGGGAAGTGGAGCCGCTGATCCGGCTGTCGCGCGATGACATGGCCGTGGTCGACGCCCTGATCGTCGAGCGGATGCAGTCCGACGTGCCGGTGATTCCGCTGCTGGCCGATCACATCGTGGCGGCGGGCGGCAAGCGCCTGCGTCCGCTGCTGGCCGTGGCCGCCGCGCGCGCCGCCGGCGCGCCGAACGGCATGGACGCCCCGGTGCGTCTGGCCGCCTCGGTCGAGTTCATCCACACCGCCACCCTGCTGCACGACGACATCGTCGACGCCTCGGACCTGCGCCGGGGCAAGGTGGCCGCCCACCTGATCTGGGGCGCGCCGTCCAGCGTTCTGGTCGGCGACTTCCTGTTCGCCCGCGCCTTTGAACTGATGGTCGAGACCGGCCAGATGCGCGCCCTCGGCATCCTCGCCACCGCCTCGGCGGTGATCTCCGAGGGCGAGGTGCTGCAACTGACCCGCGCCCACGATCTGGGTCTGGATCAGGACACCTATCTGAAGATCATCTCGGCCAAGACCGCCGAACTGTTCGCCGCCGCCGCCGAGTCCGGCGCGGTCGGGGCGGGGGCGTCCGAGGAACAGGTGCAGGCCCTGCGCGCCTATGGTCTGAACCTCGGCCTGGCTTTCCAGCTGGCCGACGACGCCCTGGACTACGGCGGTCAGGCCGCCGATCTGGGCAAGAACACCGGCGACGACTTCCGCGAAGGCAAGGTCACCCTGCCGCTGCTGCTCGCCGCCGCCCGCACCAGGGGCCACGACGACGGCTTCTGGGAGCGGACGATCAACAAGGGTGACCGCCGCGAGGACGATTTCGCCCGCGCCCGCGAGCTGGTGTTGGGCGCCGGCGCCGTCGGCGCGACCCTCGACGTCGCTTGGGACTATGCCGACAAGGCCCGCGAATCCCTGTCGGTCCTGCCGGACAGCGACTGGAAGACCGCGCTGGAGCTTCTGGCCGATTTCGCCGTCAGCCGGGTGGCCTGAAACCTCGGCTGAAACCCTTCCGCTGACAGGGTTTTGGCTATTTCCCCACCGTAAGGCTGTGCTAGAGCGCTGCAACCGGTCGGCTTGAGTCTTCGTTGAAGACTTGCGCCACCGACGCCGTCGCCGTACGGCAGGATTTGAGACAACAGCCGCCATGGCGGCATCAGAAGGCAGAGACACCATGTCCGACACCCTGGAACGCGTCCGCAAGATCGTCATCGACCACCTGGACGCCGATCCGGACAAGGTCACCGAAAAGGCCAGCTTCATCGACGACCTGGGCGCTGACTCGCTCGACAACGTCGAACTGGTCATGGCCTTCGAGGAAGAGTTCGACATCGAGATCCCGGATGACGCCGCCGAGCACATCCAGACCGTCGGCGACGCCGTGAAGTTCATCGACGAGAAGCTGGCGGGCTAAGCCCCACCGGTTCTTTCGAACGTTACAGAAGCCGCCGCGCAGCCTCCGGGCCGCGCGGCGGTTTTGCGTTATGGGCCTCGCATCCAGCGATCCGACGCGCCGAACGTTGGTTGTTTACATACGTATTACGTTGCGATACGTTCTGGTCATGGCCTCCTTGTCAGCCCCCCTCAGCGTCCGGCTCTCGGAAGACGACACCGCCTTCCTGGCGAGCCTTGAAATGGACGGCGCCGTCACGGCGAGTGAAAAGATCCGCGGCCTGATCCGTCAGGCGCGGCAACGGGCGGACTCGCCCGAATCCTTCCCGGCCGCCCTGGCCTTCAGTCACGAACATCTCGCCGCCGCGGTGCGCGCGGTGCGCGTGATCGAGGAGGGGGTGGATCGTCATTCGGATGTGACGGTGGGGTTGATGACGACGGCGGAGGAGCTTCTGGCGCTCGCGCTGGCGGCCCCCCGTCCGGGGGCGGCGGAGGTCGAGGCGCTGGTGCGACATGAAGCCCGGCTGGTGGATTGCGCCGCGCGCATGATGGAGCAACTGCTACGCTGGGGTGTAACGCCGACCGCCCCGGCCTATGACACCCACGTTGTTTCGCGTCGGATCGCCGCCATGGCGGATCTGATGCGTCTGGTTTCTGCGGCTTCGGCCGCGCGCTAACGGAAAGGACTACTTCATGGCGGATACCCTGAGCACCCGCGTCGGCCGCATTGTTTCCGGCAGCGCCCATGCCCTGATCGACGCGATTGAAGGCGCGATGCCCGATGCGGTGATCCAGCAGACGCTGCGCGAGATCGACAAGGCGGTGGACGATGTGCGCGCCGAGCTGGGCCGCTGCATCGCCGCCAGACATCTGGCGAACAAGCGTCTGACCGAACAGAGTAGCCGCCACGAGGAACTGGCCTCGCAGATCGAGCTGGCCCTGAACCAGGGTCGCGAGGATCTCGCCCGCGCCGCCGTCGAGCATCAGCTGGATGTCGAGGCGCAGATCCCGGTCCTCGAGGCGACGGTGGCCGACGCGGCCCGCCGCGAGGTCGAGCTGGAAGGCTATGTCGCCGCCCTGCTGGCCAAGCGCCGCGAGATGGAGGAGGCCTTCCAGTCCATGCTGCTGGCCCGCGCCCGCGGCGCCGAGGAGGCCGGCGCGGCCCGCACCGGCGGCGCAGGCGGCGATGGGCCCAGCGTCACCCGTCGTGTCGAGAACGCCACGGGCGCCTTTGACCGCCTGATGGCGAAGGAGGGAGCGCCTGGCCTGGGTGGCGTTGACCGTGAAAAGGATGCCAAGCTGGCCGAACTGGAGGGCCTGTCGCGCCGCAATCGCGTCGAGGAGAGGCTGGCCGCCATCAAGGCCCGCACCGGCGGGAAGGACTGACCGCGCCCATGTTCAGCTTCCTGCTTTCGCCGGATAACATCCCGTTCGTTTCGGCCCTGGTGCTGATGCTGCTGATCGGGGTGGCGGAGGCGACCGGGCTGGGGGCGGGTCTGGCCCTTGGCGAAGGGCTCGCCGGCGCGGACGGAGACGTCAACGTCGAGACCCCGTCCCTGCTGTCGTGGATCAATGTCGGCCGCCTGCCGCTGTTGATGCTGATCGTCGTCTTCCTGTTCGCCTTCGGCATGACAGGGCTGGTCGGCCAGAGGGTGTTCGCCCTCATTCTGGGGCAGCCGGCGCCGTGGTTCCTCGCGGTTCCCGCGGCCCTGGCGGTCGCCTTGCCGGTCACCCGGGTGTTCGGGCGCGGCGTCGCGAAGGTCATGCCGCGGGACGAGACCACGGCGGTCTCGCGGGACAGTCTGGTCGGGCGGGTGGCGGTGATCGTCACCGGCGAGGCGCGCGCCGCCAGCGCCGCCCAGGCCCGGGTCCGCGATGAACACGGACAGGTCCACTATGTCATGGTCGAGCCTGACAACGCCGCCGATGTCTTCGCCCAGGGCAGCAGCGTCCTTCTGGTCCGGCATGCCGGCGCCAAATATTTCGCCATTCACAATACCAGCGCCTCGCTTCGCGACGCCGCTGTCTGACAAAACGTTTCTCAAGGGGGTGTCTGAATGAACTCGATGATCGAGATCGCTATTCTTGCCGGTGTGGGGCTGGTCGCCCTCCTGACGCTGGGGCTGATTTTCGCGCGCCTCTACCGGCGGGCCTCCAAGGAGACCGCCTTCGTCCGGACCGGGTTCGGCGGTGAAAAGGTGGTGATGAACGGCGGCGCCCTTGTGCTGCCGGTGCTGCACGAGACCATCCAGGTGAACATGAACACCCTGCGGCTGGCGGTTCAGCGCAGCAATGAGCAGGCCCTGATCACCAAGGACCGGATGCGCGTCGACGTGCTGGCCGAGTTCTATGTGCGGGTGCAGCCCAGCGGCGACGCCATCGCCTCGGCCGCCCAGACCCTGGGCCTGCGGACCATGCACCCCGAGCAGCTGAAGGATCTGGTGGAGGGCAAGTTCGTCGACGCCCTGCGCTCGGTCGCCGCCGAACTGACGATGACCGAGCTGCACGAGCAGCGCACCCATTTCGTGCAGAAGGTGCAGCAGGTGTCGTCGGAAGACCTGCTGAAGAACGGCCTGGAGTTGGAAACCGTCTCGCTGACCGGCCTCGACCAGACGGCGATGGAGCATTTCAACCCGTCGAACGCCTTCGACGCCGAGGGTCTGACGCGCCTGACCGAGGAGATCGAGCTGCGCAAGAAGCTGCGCAACGACATCGAGCAGGACACCCAGGTGCAGATCCGGGCCAAGAATCTGGAGGCCCAGCGCCGGACGCTCGAGATCACTCGCGACGAGGAATACGCCCAGCTCGAGCAGGAGCGGGAGATCGCCAACCGTCGCGCCGAGCAGTCGGCTGACGTCGCCCGTCAGGAGGCCGAGAAGGCCCGTGAGGCCGAGGCCGCCAAGATCACCTCCCAGCAGCAGATCGAGCAGGCCAAGATCGAGGCCGACCGTCTGGTCGCCCAGCAGCGCATCGCCATGGAGCAGGAAGTCGCCGAGCGCGAAATCTCCAAGGCCCGCGCGGTCGAGACCCAGGACATCGAAAAGGCCAAGGCCATCGAACTGTCCGAGCAGGACCGCAACATCGCCGTCGCCGAGAAATCGCGCGCCGAGTCCGAGGCCAAGGCCGAGGCCGATCGCGCCCTGGCCCTCGCCGTCCAGGCCGAGGAACAGGTCAAGACCGTGCGCGATCGCGAGGCCGCCGACCGTCAGAAGATCATCGAGCTGATCGAGGCGGCCAAGGAAGCCGAGCGGGAGGCCATCGCCATCCGCGTCTCCGCCGAGGCCGAGAAGATCGCCGCCACCGATCACGCCGAGGCCCTGCGTGAACAGGCCCGCGGTCAGGCGGACAAGACCAAGATCGAGGCCGAGGCCCAGGCCGAGGCGGTCCGGGTGGCGGCCGAAGCGGCGCGCGTCCGCTACGACGTCGACGCGGCCGGCCAGAAGGCGCTGAACACGGCGGCCAACCTGCTGTCGGGCGAACAGGTCGCCCTGCAGATCAAGCTGAAGCTGCTGGAGAACCTGGACCGGATCATCGCCGAGTCCGTGAAGCCGCTGGAGAACATCGACTCGATCAAGATCGTTCAGGTCGATGGTCTGAACGGCGGCGCCGCGACCGCGGGCGTCGGCGGGGAGGGCGGCTCGGGCGGCAACCTGTCGGATCAGGTCGTCTCGAGCGCCCTGCGCTATCGCGCCCAGGCTCCGCTGGTCGATCAGCTGCTGGCCGAGGTCGGCCTGTCCGGCACGGACCTGAACGGCCTCACCGGCGCCCTGCGCACGGCGCCGGAGGAGCCGGTGACCAAGGCCCCGGCCCGCCGGACCAAGGCCGCGCCGAAGCCGGCCGAGACGCCGGAACCGGATACGTCCGACGAAGACTAAGGGCAGGGGCGGGACTCCCGCCTCACGACGACAGGGCCGTCGCGGCGCCGAAAGGCTCGCGGCGGCCTTTTTCGTGGCGACCTTTTCGGGTCGGTCGGGCAGGCGACGGCGACCGTGAAACCCGCGTTGTCACGCCCGCCTAGCGGTCCCGCTCCCCACTCTCTATTCTCTCGCGCGAGATTCACTGTGAAGGAAGCAGGAATGCGTCGCGTCGTCGTTACCGGCCTTGGCCTCCTGACCCCGCTCGGC
>JAVHYH010000097.1 GCA_031119155.1 Brevundimonas sp. | reverse complement strand
GAGGCCGTGCGCCTGACCCCGCCGCGTCGTCCGTCGCTGGAACAGGCCATCGCCTACATCGAGAGCGACGAACTGGTGGAAGTGACGCCGAAGTCGATCCGCCTGCGCAAGTCGGTGCTGAACCCCAGCTTCCGCAAGCGTCGCGTGAAGGAAGACTAGTCTTCCTCGGCGATAGCCGGAGCTTCAGAAGGGCGAGCCGCAGGGCTCGCCCTTTTTGCGTTCAGGCCCAGCATGCCGCGCCAGCCGCCGCTGGTCAGCAGGGCCACGTCCAGCAGGGCGAGGGCCAGCGGGGTCGAGGTGGGGGCGGCGATGAAGCAGGGCCGCCATTCCGGCGCGAACTTGGCCTTCCAGGCGCGCAGGCCGGCGAAGCCGTAGAGGGCGCCGCCTTCCTCGAACACCAGGGCGCCGACGCGGGCGAAGACGGGGGCCAGGCGGCGGTTCTCCAGCCCGGCCAGGGGCGCGCGGCCCAGATCCAGCCAGCGGTAGTCGTTATCCCTGGCCCATTCGATGGCGCGGATGAACAAATAGTCCATCACGCCCGGAGGGGCGTCCGGGGTGAAACGCATCAGATCGACCGCCAGCCGGTCTCCGCCGGGCATCAGATTGGCGAAGGCGACGATCCGGCCTTCCTGACGAACCACGGCGACGGGCGTCAGCGCCAGATAGTCCGGATCGAACCGGCCCAGAGAGAACCCCTTCTCGACCCCGATGTGATGGGTCAGCCAGATGTCGGACACCGCCTTCAGCTGACCCATGTCGGCGATGGCGGCGCCGGTCGGCAGCATTTCGAAGGTCGCGCCCTCGCGCTCGCAGCGGTTGATGGCGGTGCGCAGGTTCTGGCGCGACTTGCCCTGCAGGGTGAAAGCGTGGACGTCGACCAGCGCCTCTTCGCCGATCTTGCGAACCGCGAGGCCCATTGTGGCCAGATCAGCCAGGGCGGTTTCCTCGACCGCATAGAAGACGGCCACCCCGCCGTAGCTGTCGGCCAGTTCGGCGAAGGCCCACAGCAGGGCCAGATGCTCCTCCTGCGGTCCGATCGGTTCGCCCATGGTGATCCAGCGACGCCCGATGACCCGATAGGCCAGGAAGGTGCGGCCAGAGGGGCTGAACATGAGGGCCTTGTCCCGCAGCATGGCCAGCCAGCCGTCGGGCATGACGCCGTCGCCGGTCTGCAGCACGGTCAGGGCGCGCTGGATGTCGGGCTCGCTTGCGGGGCCGTGGCTGCGGGCGCCGGGCGCCGAAACGAGGGACCGGCCGGCGATCACCACCGCCAGCAGCGACAGGACGGCGCCGACGCGCAGGAAGCCGGAGACCTCGCGGTCGATCAGCAGGCTCCACCACAGGTCATCGGTATAGGCCACGTCACGATAGGCGAAGAAGCCCAGCCACAGCATGCCCGCCACCACAGTCAGGACCAGCATGACCCAGGACGGTGACAGGGCCTCGAACACCCGGGAGCGACGGTTGAAGGCGGCCCGGCAGGGGGCCATGGCCGCGGCCAGGAACAGAACCTGCGCCGCCTCTTCCCAGTCCAGCCCCTTGAGCAGGGAGAAGACCGCGGCGGCCAGCAGGACGATCAGCGCCGCCAGCCAGGCGCCCCGCCGCCGCCGCCACAGGCCGGCCGAGAGCAGAAGCAGCAGGAAGCCCGAGATGCTGGCCCCGAAGTGGGACAGCTCGATCAGGATCGGCGGCAGGATGGCCCGCACCTCGTCCAGCCGGTCCTCATAGGCCGGGGTCACGCCGGAGGTCAGCAGGACAGTGCCCGCCGCGACGCACAGGGCCGCGAAGATATGGGGCGAAACCTCGAACAGCAGGGCCGCCGCCCTGCCGATCAGTCTGTTCGCCTGTGCGCCGTTTACCTTGAACATGACCCAGATAGACCCGAAACCGGCCAACCACGGCAAGTCCAAGGTCATTTCAAGGCGGATGAAACAAACAGAAACACGCGGTGTTTGTTCTCCCAGCGGGCGATCGGACCCGCGTAGATCAAGGCTGACATCATGCGTAAGACCGCGCTCCTCACTGGCGTCGCCGGCCTGCTCCTCATGACCGCTCCGGCGTTCGCGCAGGACAGCACGGCTCCGCAGACCACCCCGGCTCCGGCCCCGGCTGAACAGCCCCAGTCGCAACCCCAGTCGCTGCAACTTTCGCCCGGATCGAACGTGATCGGTTCGGACGGCTCGACCCTCGGCACCCTTGAAGGCGTGCGCGACGGCGCCTCGGGCCAGGAACTGACCGTGCGCGGACCGGACGGCGCCCTGCGCGGCGTGCCGACCTCGGGTGGCGTGGAAGCCGATCCGAATGGCGTGAAGGTGGGCTGGAGCGCCAGCCAGTTCTCGTCGGCTCCGGCCATCGAGGGCGGTGAAGCGGCCCCGGCTCCGGCCCCGGCCGAACCGACCACCCCGCCGGAAGCCTCGCCGCCGACCACCGCCGAGCCGACTGAGCCGGGTGACGCGGCCGAGCCGACCCCGGCTCCGGAACCCACGCCGGGCGAGACCGTCCCGGAAGCGCCGAACAGCTGATCGGCGTCTGACGTAAAAGGAAAGGGCGGCTCCGGATGGAGCCGCCCTTTTTGTTGGCCGTGACCGGATGGATCAGCCGCGTCGTTTGACGAGGCCCACCAGGAACAGCAGCAGGCAGGCGCCGAGGAAGGCGACCAGCAGAGTGATCAGGTTGAAGCCGCCGACCGGAATGCCCAGCAGGTTGCCGGCGATGAAGCCGCCCAGCAGGGCGCCGACGACGCCGACGATCAGATTGGTCAGCAGGCCGTGATTACGACCCATGACCTGCTCCGCCAGCCAGCCGGCGGCGATACCGATGACGATCCAGCCCAGAATACCCAAGCCCATTTCATATCCTCCAAAAAGCAACGCTCGGCGGCCAAACGCTCCCATAAGGTTAGGGTTGCCTTCACCGTAAAGAACGCTGCTCACCCGTTCTCCCCCGGGACGCGAGCGCGGCACGTCCCTTGCCGCGTGGAGGGCGAGCCGTCCCGCATCGGGACAGGCGGATCATCAAGGGACCCGGGCCATGGCTTCGGACATCGATCTTCACCTCGGCCGCCGCCTGCGCCGCCGTCGTCGCCTCCTCGGCCTGACCCAGCAGCAGCTGGCGATGCAGGTCGGCATCCGCTTCCAGCAGATTCAGAAATACGAATGCGGCGCCAACCGCATCTCGGCCGCCCGCCTGTGGCAACTGGCCGAGGCGCTGGAATCGCCGGTCAGCTATTTCTACGACGGTCTGGAAGAGGCCATGGAACGCCGCGAGGCCGCCAGCCAGGGCGGCGAGATGTTTTCCCGCAAGGAAACGCTCGACCTGATCCAGGCCTACTACCAGCTGGACGAGAAGCCCCGCCGCCGCCTGCTGGACCTGGCCAAGGCGCTGCACACCGACGAGCCGGCTGCGGCCTGACGGCCGCTCTTTTCGCCCTATCGCCCACGACGCGGTCGTGGGCTGCTTGAGGGCGGGGTTTGTTCTGGCCCTAGCGCACGCGACGCGGTCGCGCGCTGCTTGAGGGCGCCGGCCTGTCGGCCGGGAGTTTCTGGCCCTGACGCAGACGACGCGGTCGTGTGCGGCGTCAGGGCGCGGTTCACACCGGCGCATTGCACGGCGTCGGGACGTGACATGACGGCGGGGCGTGAGTATCCCGCCTGTCATGACCGAACATGAGCGCTTCATCGTCGAACTGGCGCACGCCGCGGCGGCCGTCACCCTGCCCTTCTTCCGCTCGGACATCGGGCATGTGGACAAGGGCGGCAAGGCGGGCTTCGACCCGGTCACCGAGGCCGACAAACAGGCCGAGGCCGCGATCCGCAAGCTGATCGCCGAACGCTATCCCGAGCACGGCGTGATCGGCGAGGAATACGGCGAGGACCGGCCCGACGCGGAGTTCGTCTGGGTGCTGGACCCAGTGGACGGAACCCGGGCCTTCATCTCCGGCCTGCCGCTGTGGACGACGCTGATCGCGCTGCGGGTGCGGGGCGAGGCCAACGTGGGCGTGATCGCCCAGCCCTATCTGGATGAAATCTTCCTGGGCGGTCCCTCGGGCGCGCGGCTGATCCGCAGCGGCGGCGAGACCCCGCTGAAGGTGCGCCGCTGCGAAAAGCTGACCGAGGCGACGATCTCGACCACCGATCCGAACATCTTCAACGGCGCGGAGCTGGGCGCCTGGACGCAGGTGCGGGCGGCGGCGCGGCTGGCCCGGCTGGGCTGCGACGCCTATGCCTATGCGATGGTGGCCGCCGGCAAGATGGATCTGGTCGCCGAGACCAGCCTGAAGACCTGGGACTGGTCCGCCCTCGTGCCGGTGATCGAGGCGGCGGGCGGCAAGGTGGTCAACTGGCGCGGCGGCAAGCCGGATGACGGCGGGCAGGTGCTGGCCGTCGGCGACGAACGCCTGATCGATCAGGCGCTGGTGACGCTGAAGCGCGCGGCGGTCTAGGCGGAGGGCCGGCTTCGGGCGGCGGCGCCCGGCTGGTGATTGGTGGTTGGTGATTAGTGGGTGGCCGGGACAACGGTCGGCTCCAGAACGTCAATCGCTCGTGACGCCGTGAACCACCAATCACAGATCACCAATCACTTCCCGCGCTCAGGCGGCCGAGGGTTCCGCGCTGGCGGCAGGGGCTGGATCAGCGGCCGGCTCGACCGGCGGAGTCAGATCCTCGATCGGCGAGACGTAGGCGGCCATGGCGTCGAATTCCTCAAGGAAGACCGCGCGCTTGTCGTCGGTTTCCATGATCGGCTCGTGCTTGGCGCCCGGGATCTCGACGTAGCGGCCCCGGCCGAGGCGTTTGGCGGCCCATTTGTTGGTCTGTTTCCAGACCCGGTCGTCCTCGCCCGACTGCACGATGGCGACGGGAATGCGGACGGCCTTCAGCGCCTTGGGCTTGAGCGTGCGCTCGCCGACGTCCAGACCGAAGGCCAGCCAGCCCCAGGTCGGACCGCCGACGGCCAGGTGGGGGCAGGCGAACAGCTGCTGGCGCCACTGTTCGTAGCGGCTCTCGTCCGTGGTCAGGGCGTCCTTCTCGAAGGTGTGGTCGAAGGGATCGTCCGCATCGTCCAGCACATAGTCGCCGGCCTTGCCGTGGCGCAGGTTCCAGCGGACGGCCAGCTTGACCGACCACATCGACCGCTTGCCGGTCTTGATGCGCAGCATGGGGCTGGACAGGATCGCGCCCGCGAACCGCTCCTCGCCGTTCTCCAGCGTCATCAGGTTCAGGGCGCCGCCCATCGAATGGCCGACCATGATCCACGGCTTGGGCGCCCGCACCTCGAAGGCGTCGAGCAGGCGGGCGTAGTCGTCGAGGAACTCTTCCGCCGCGCGGGCATGGCCCTTCAGGCGGTCGGGCAGCAGGCGGGCCGACAGGCCCTGGCCGCGCCAGTCATGGGCCAGGACGCACCAGCCGCGCGCCAGGAAATTGCCGATGACCTCGAAATATTTCTCGATCGGCTCGGTGCGGCCGGGGCTCAGCACCACGGTGCCGCGCGGCTTCTTCGCCACCAGGGCCGAAGGAGTCCAGAAGGCGGCGCGCAGGCGCAGGCCGCCCGCGCCACGGAACCACTCCCCCGCGCCGCCGGGGGGCGAGGAGGCGCCCGGAACGCCCATCAGGGGCGCATTGGCGGCATAGGCGGCGGCTCGGTTCACTCAGGCTTCCTGAACTTCAAGGTCATGCGGTCGCTTTCCCCGATCTCCTCGTACTTGGTACGGTCGAAGCCCGGATCCGGCGGAGAACCGCGGGGCGCGGTCAGGCGCACCGGCGGCAGGGTATCCACTCCGAAGGGATGATCCTTCGTATCGGTTTCATTCGCGTTGATTTCCGACTCGGCGACGAAGGCGAAGCCGGCCTCGGCCGCGAGCTGTTTGACGAACGCGTCCTGGACATATCCGTTCGCCGCGACCGGGTCCTGATCGTCCTCCGGACCGAGGCGATGCTGCTCGACCCCGAGGATGCCGCCGGGGCGCAGGGCGGCCCAGGCGTCGGCGAACGCCTTCTCGGCGATGCCGGCGGCCATCCAGGCGTGGATGGTGCGCATGAACAGCACCAGATCGGCGGTCCCGACCGGCGCGACCGGGCCGGAGGTCGGGCCGAAGGCGGTCAGTTCGATCTCGCCATAGAGTTTGCGGTCATTGGCGAAACGCTGCTGGAAGGCGCCCATCAGCTGGACCTGCGCCGGATCGGCGCCCGCGCCGGTCTGATAGCCGGCGGCGATGTAGTGGCCGTTCCCCTCGGCGAGGTAGGGGGCGAGGATTTCGGTGTACCAGCCGCTGCCGGGCCAGAACTCCACCACCGTCATGCGCGGCTGCAGGCCGAAGAAACGCAGGGTCTCCATCGGATGACGGGCGCCGTCGCGCCAGCGATCCTGGGCGCGCCAGGGACCGGCCACGGCCCATTCCAGAGAGCCCTTGGGCGGGCCGTCGGGGGTGGCGGGCGGTTCGGCGGTCTCTTCCTTCTTGCCGCAGGCCGCCAGACCGACGAGCGCCGAAACCGCGACGCCGGACAGAACGCCCCGGCGCGACAGATACGGTCGCCTACCCTCGGTCAAAACAGTCATGCACGGCCCCCACGGGACGGTCGAACCGCCACCGGATGGGTGGGCTTAACCTTGTTCACCCGGATGGTCAAAACCCGCACCGCCTTACTCCGGCTTGCGGAATCGCAGGGTCATGCGGTCGCTTTCGCCGATGGCGTCGAAGGCGGCGCGCTCCTCGGCGGTCAGCGGCGTCGGGCGGTCGTTGGCGTTGCCCTCACGCGGGGTGCTGACCCGGGTCGGCGGCAGGGTCCAGACGCCGTAGGGGTGGTCGTGATCGTCCGCCGGATTGGCGTTCAGCTCGCTGCGCGCCTCCAGCACGAAGCCGGCGGCCTGGGCGGCGTGGATGACATAGCTTTCAGAGACATAGCCGGTCGGCGCGGTCTGGTCGGCGTTGAGACCTTCCTCGCCGCGATGCTGTTCGATGGCCAGGACGCCGCCGGGTTTCAGGGCCTTGAAGAAGGCCTGCATATAGGGGGCGGTGCGACCGCCGCGGTGCCAATTGTGCAGGGCGCGGGCGACGACGATCATGTCCGCCGAGCCGTCCTCGACGCCCATGCCCTCCAGCGGACGGTTGACGCCGACATAGCGACCGCCGGTCGCGGCGGCATAGGGCTCGAGGATGTTGCGCCACCAGCCGGCGCGGCCGGGCTCGATCTCCACGACGGTGAGGTTCGGACGCAGGCCCCAGAAGGTCAGGGTCTCGAACGGATGGCGGGCGGCGTCGCGGGCGCGGTCGGCCTCGGGCCGGGTCGAGGCGGCGATGGCCGACTGCAGGGCGGCGTCTTCCTGAAGCTCGGGCGGGGCCATGGCGGCGCGACGGGCCGAACGCTGGGCCGCGCTCTCATCCAGCGACGGCAGCGGCGGAAGGGCCTGGGCGAAGGCGGCGGCGGGAAGGAGCAGGGCCGCGGCGGCGGACAGGACGGTGAGGCGCATCGGAGGTTCCGGAAGCTTCAGAAGAGGCGGCGACCCTGAAGGGGCGGGGCGGCGGGGGCAAGACGCAAGGCGAGGAACGCGACAGGATCACGCGGTCTTGACGACGGATCGGGACTTCCCATCTGAGCTCTCGAGGCCGCCGATCCCGGGGCCTCCGGAGCGCGCGGGGCCGATCACGGGCCGCACGAACCGAACTCCCATCGTCAGTCCGGGCAAAAACCGCGGGACTGGCCAACCTTGCTGATCCTCAGGAGGATGACCTATGCGCACCTATGATTTCTCGCCGCTGTACCGTTCGGCCGTCGGCTTCGACCGTCTGGCCAATCTGCTGGAAAGCGCCGCGCGCACCAGCCAGGAAAACGGCTGGCCGCCCTACAACATCGAGACCACGGGCGAGAACGCCTATCGCATCGAGATCGCCGTCGCCGGCTTCAAGCCCGACGAGCTGAACATCGAGGTGAAGGAAAACCTGCTCACCGTGACCGGTCGCAAGGCCGCCAACGACCTGCCGGGCGACGGCGTGGCCGTGGAGCGCAACTTCCTGCACCGCGGCCTGGCCGAGCGTGACTTCGAGCGCCGCTTCCAGCTGGCCGACTATGTGGTCGTGAAGACCGCCGACCTGTCGAACGGCCTGCTGTCGATCGAACTGGCCCGCGAACTGCCGGAAGCCCTGAAGCCCCGCCGTATCGAGATCGGCGCCGGCTCGAAGCTGATCGAAGGCAAGAAGGCCAAGGCGGCCTGAGCGCCGACGCGCAGGAGCACTATCGCCTGACGGTTGGCCGGCCCCGGCCTCAAGCAGCCGACAGGCGATAGGGCCAAAACCTGGTCTCAAGTAGCCGACAGGCGATAGACCACAAAAGAGAGAAGGGGCGGCGCGGTGCGTCGCCCCTTTTCTATGCCTGAAGCGCCGCTTCGAGGCCCCGGGCGCCGATGACGGTCGCGCCGGACATCTCGGCCTGTTTCAGGCTGGCGCCGTGCAGGACCGCGCGGTTCAGCGCCGCCTCGGTCAGGTTGGCGCGTTTGAGGTCGGCGCCGGACAGATCGGCGCCCTTGAGGCTGGCGCCGGTCAGGTCGGCGGGCATCAGGCGGTCGGCGGCGATCATCAAAGGCCCCAGCTGGGCCTCGCGCAGATCCGAGCCGTCGAGGCGGGCGCGGGCCAGTCGGGCGCCGCGCAGGTCGGCGCCGCGCAGGTTGACCGAGCGCAGGTCGGCCTCTTCAAGATGGGCGCCCTGAAGCTGCACCCCGCCCATGTCGAGCCCGTAGAAGACGGCCTTCTTCGCCGACAGGGCGGTGAGATTGTAGCCGCGAATGGATTTCAGCGCCCGCAGGTCCACGCCGTCGAAGACGGACGGCTGGCCCGAGGCCCCGCCGGTCTCGCACCACTGGGCGTGTTCGGACAGCATCTCGGCGGCGGGCATCTTGCCGACCGGCTCGCCCGCGGACTTGTCGTCGGTGAGCGCCCCGGCCATGTCGGCCCCGTCCGTCCGCCACATGGTCGCCTTGACCCCGACCAGCACGGCATCGCGCAGGTCGGCCCCGGTCAGGTCCGCGCCGGACAGGTCGGCCCCGGCCAGGTTGGCGCCCTTGAAGCTGGCCTGCTTCAGGTTGGCCCGGACCAGCTTGCAGTCCTTCATCACGGCGTCGGTGAAGTCGGCGGCGACAGCGACGATGCCGGTCAGCTTGGACCGCTCCAGGTTGGCGCCGGCCAGACAGGCGCCCTGGGCCGTGGTGTCGCGCACCGAACGGGCCTCGATCACCCGGTAGCCGAGCCGGGAATCGGCCGACGCGATGGCGCCTTCACGCAGATCGGCCTCGAACAGGTCGGCGCCGGTCAGGTCCGCGCCGCGCAGGCAGGCGCCGCGCAGGTCGGCCCGGCGCAGGCTGGCGTCGCGCAGGATCACGTCCTGCATGTCGGCGCCGAAGAAGGTGGCGTTGTCGAGCCGCGCCCCGGTCATGTCGCAGTCGATCAGGCAGGCGGCGGCGAAATCGGCGTCGGCGAGGTTGCGGCAGGCGAGCGACAGGCCGGTCAGGTCCATCCAGGCGAAGACGGCGCGCGCCCCGCCGGGCTTGGCCTGCCACAGGCGGTCGTGCCGGGCGCAGATGGCGTCCAGTTCCTGTTGGGTGATCCGCCGTCTTGCGGCAGGGGTCTGGGCGTTGCTCCCCGGCATTGACCCGGAATGGCACACTGGCGCTTAAAAAAACGTGTGTTTCTAGGCGGCTAGAGGGTGAGCAGACCCTGGTCCTTCAACGCCTCGGCCAGTTCGCCCGGGCCGACCCAGAGACGGGTGTAGCCGGCCTCGCCCAGGCGCTTGAGCTCGGTCGACAGGTCGGCGCGGGACGAGGCGGCGAAGCGGGCGTCGAAGCCCTCGCCGCTGTCGCTGATGCGAACCATCGGACGGCCGGTCTCGACCCGGTGCAGATAGCCTTCGTAGAGGATGGAGGCGTCCTGCGAGAGCAGGCCCGTCTCGACCTCCAGCCCGGCCTTCTTCAGCCGCTCGACGCCGCGGCCCGAGGCGAAGGGCGAGGGATCGACGGCGGCGACGACCACGCGCGTCACGCCCGCGTCCATCAGGAAGTGGGAGCAGGAGGTGCGGCCAGACGAGCGGGCGCCGCAGGGCTCCATCGTCACATAGGCGGTCGCGCCTTTCGCCTTCTCACCCGCCGCCGGAACGGCCTGTTCCTCGGCATGGGGACGGCCGCCGGGGGCGGTGGCGGCCTCGGAGACCACCTCGCCGTCCTTGACGATCACGCAACCGACCGCCGGGTTCGGCCAGGTCTGGCCCATCCGCGCCTTGGCCAGGGCGATGGCCCGGCCCATGAAGCGGATGTCGTCGGAGGCCTGCTGCGCGGTCGTCATGGCTCAGGCTCCGGCGATCGGCGGCAGGGCGGTGGCGCGGTCGGCGTCGAGGTAGCGGGCGGCCGTCGGGGCCAGCGAGGCGTCGAGGTCGATCTCCAGCGGATTGCCGGTGGGGATCTCGACGCCGACGATCTGGTCGTCCGGCACGTTGAACAGGTGTTTGACGATGGCGCGCAGCGAGTTGCCGTGGGCGGCGATCAGCACGTCCTCGCCGGCCTGCAGACGCGGGGCGATGGCGTCGTTCCAGTAGGGCAGGACGCGATCCAGCGTGGTCTTCAGGCTTTCGGTGTCCGGAATGTCCTTGCCGACGTAGCGGGCGTCGGCGGTGAAGTCCCATTCGCCGCCCGGGGCCAGCGGGGGCGGCGGGATGTCGTAGCTGCGGCGCCAGATCTTCACCTGATCCTCGCCGTGCTTGGCCGCCGTCTCGGCCTTGTCCAGACCGGTCAGGCCGCCGTAGTGGCGCTCGTTCAGGCGCCAGTCCTCGACCACCGGAACATCCTTCAGGCCCGCCGAGTCCAGCGCGAGCGCGCCGGTGCGCTTGGCCCGTTTGAGCACCGAGGTGAACATGACGGCGGGGTGGAAGTCGGCGCCCGCGATCAGTTCGCCGCCCTTGCGCGCCTGCGCCTCGCCCTCGGCGGTCAGGTCGACATCGACCCAGCCGGTGAAGCGGTTCTCGAGGTTCCACTGGCTCTGGCCATGGCGCAGCAGGATCAGGCGGGGCATGCAGGTCTCCGGGTATAGGTAATTCGGGGGTAGGCCGGGGGTCTCGAAGGGTCAAGCTTTGGGCCGTGTCCGGAGTTCCGCCGCCCGTCCGCACCCATGCCGGTGTTCGCGCGTTGTTGCGGCTCCCGAGCGCCAGAGGCTATCAAGGCGCACCTTTCGCCGTGACCGCTTCGGTCCGGCCCAACAGGATCGTTCATGCTGAAGCCCCGCGCCGACCTTCGTCCCAACACCGCCGAGTACGAGACCACGCCGCTGGTCAAGGCGACCGGCTTCCGCGAGTACGACGCGCGCTGGGTGCTGGAGAAGGAAATCAATCTGCTGGGCATCCAGGCGCTGGGCCTGGGTCTGGCGACCTACATCCACGAAATCGGCCAGACGCCGAAGATCGTGGTGGGCCACGACTACCGCTCCTATTCGATCTCGGTGAAGCAGGCGCTGACGCTGGGCCTGCTGGAAGGCGGGATGGAGGTGCTGGACATCGGCCTGGCCCTGTCACCGATGGCCTATTTCGCCCAGTTCGAGCTGGACGCCCCGTGCGTGGCCATGGTC
>JAVHYH010000096.1 GCA_031119155.1 Brevundimonas sp. | reverse complement strand
ACATCAAGGATCCGTCGCAGAACATCGTCTGGACCACGCCCGAAGGCGGCGGCGGCCCGAACTATCCGAATATGTAATCCTCCCCGGCGCGCAGCGCGGGGGAGGGGGACCGTCCGGGCCCGCAGGGCGAAGGAGGGTGGAGGGGGTGCAAAAAGCCGCTCCGGACAAGCGACAGGCCTTGTCGCCGCCGCATAAAGCGGGAAGGGTCGCCGTCATGCGCTCTTCCTCGCTTCGCCTGCTCCTGACCGGTTGCGCCCTGCTGGCCCTGGCCTCCCCCGCCTTCGCGCAGGAGGCTCCGATCATCGTTCCCGCCACGCCGATCCCGGCGCCGGAGGACGCGCCGGACCCGCATCCGCCCGCCGTGGTCCCGACCGACGAGCCGGTCGCCGAGGCCGAGCCTGCCGCACCGCCCATTCCCGAGGTCTGGGCGCCCGTTCCCGTCGATGCGGAGGGCCGCTCCGCCTATGGCCTCTATCTGGCCGGCCGGATCGCCAGCTTCCGCGGCGACAGCGCCGAGTCCGCCCGCCTGCTGTCCGAGAGCCAGATCCTCGTCCCGGAGCAGCCGCGGCTGTGGAACGAGGCCTTCCTGACCAGCCTGTTCAGCGGCGAGCTGGACACGGTCGTCCGTCTGACGCCGGCCGTCGAAGGTCAGGCCGAGCTCGGCGAGGCGGGGCGTCTTGTCTCCATCATCGCCACCCTGCGCGACGGCGACGCCCGGTCGGCTTATGCCGCGATCCGGGAACGCCCGCTGGTCCAGCCCTTCGCCAGCATCGGCCAGTACATCACCCCGGCGCTCGCCGCCGCGACGGGCGACTGGGACACGGCGCTGCGTCCGGTCACCGTCAACGTCCAGGATCCCGCCGCCCTCATCCTGCGTCTCCAGCGGGCGCAGGCGCTCGAGGCCCGTCGTCGCCACGATGAGGCCGAAACCGAATACAAGGCGCTGGTCGCCCTGCCGAACGGCGCGCGCCTGTTCACCATCCGCTATGGCGAGTTCCTCGAACGTCGCGGTCGCCGCGAAGAGGCCCTGGCCCTGTATCAGGCCTCGCTGGCCGGTCCGGCTCCCGATCCCGGCGCGCTCGACGGTCTGGCGCGCCTGTCCAGCCGCGGCCGTCCGCCCGCTGCGCCGACCCCGACGGCCAGTGTCGCCGCCGCCCTCGATTTCGCTTCCCTGATCGCCACCGAGCGTCAGGATCACAAGCTCACGGCCCTGCTCCTGCGCCTGTCGGAGAGCCTGCAGCCGTCCGACACCACCACCCTGCGTCTCGGCATGGCGTTGGCCGCAGATCAGCAGGAGGACGCCGCCCGTCAGGCGTTCGAGCGCGTCGGTCGGGCCAATGAGGTCGTTTACGCCGCCTCGCGCTACAACATGGGCCTGAGCTATCAGCGCGAGGAGCAGGACGAGCCGGCGCTCGCCGCCCTGACCGCCGCCTGGGAAGCCGCCCCCGGCCAGACCCGTCTGGGCCTGTCGCTCGCCGGCCAGTTGCTCGCCATGGACCGCAACGACGAGGCGCTGGCCGTGCTCAACGGGCCCGAGCTCAACACCGCCGACCAGACCGCCGACGTCCGCTTCATGCGCGGCGCGGCGCTGGAAGCGCTCGGCCGGGTCGAGGAGGCCGAGAACGAGCTCTGGACTGCGCTTCAGGCGCATCCGGAGAACCCGATCCTGCTCAACCACCTCGGCTATCTCTGGGTCGACAGCGGTCGCCGTGTCGATCAGGGCGCCGAGATGATCGCCCGGGCCCACGCCGCCGATCCCGAGAACGGCAACATCCAGGACTCCCTCGGCTGGGCCCAGTACCGGCAGGGCCAGTACGAGACCGCCGTGGTCACGCTCGAGGGCGCGGTCGCCAAGGAGCCGGCCAACGCCGAGATCAACGACCACCTCGGCGATGCCTACTGGCAGGTCGGTCGTCGTCGTGAGGCGGGTTGGCAATGGAACCGCGTCCTGACCCTCGATCCCGACGCCGAGCGCCGCGCCGAGATCGAACAGAAGCTGGTCTCGGGGCTTCCGGAGCCCACGCCCGTCGGCGCGGCCCAGCCCTGATCCATGGCTGACGCCCCGGCGCTCGCGTCCGCTTTGGCCCCGGCCAAGGTCAACCTGTTCCTGCATGTCGGGCCGCTGGACGCCGACGGCTACCATCCGCTCGCCAGCCTCGTCGCCTTCGCCGACGTCGGCGACCGGATCAGTGTCGCCCCGGCGGACGGCCTGTCCCTGACCGTCACCGGCCCCTTCGCCGCCGGTCTGGACGGGGAGGGGGACAACCTCATCCTGCGCGCCGTCCGCGCCCTGGCCGATGAAACGGGCCTCCCCGAACCGGGACTGGCCTTCACCCTCGACAAGCGCCTGCCCATCGCCGCTGGTCTGGGCGGAGGATCCTCCGATGCGGGCGCGGCCCTGAAGCTGGCCCGGGACGCGCTGAACCTGTCGATGGATGATCAGGCGCTCGCCGGGGTCGCCGCCCTGATCGGCGCCGACGGCCCCATGTGCCTGCACGCCAGCGCCGCCTGGGCTGAGGGCCGGGGCGACCGGCTGGCGTTTGAGCCGGCCCTGCCGCCGCTGCCCGCCGTCCTGATCAATCCCGGCGTGCCGTCCCCGACCGGCGCGGTCTATCGCGGCTATGACGCCGGCCCGCCTGCGACCGCCGACCGGCCCGCCCCGCCGTCGGACTGGAGCCTGTCGTCGGTCCTCGACTGGCTGGCCGCGCAACGCAACGACCTGCAGCCGCCCGCTCTGGCCCTCCAGCCCGCCATCGGCGCCGCGCTTCAGGCCGCCGCCGACCTGCCCCAGGTGCGTCTGTCGCGGATGTCCGGCTCCGGCGCCACGGTCTTCGCCCTGTTCGACAGCGAGGCCGAGGCGACCCTCGCCGCCGACCGACTCGCGGCGCAGCGCCCGGAGTGGTGGGTGCGGACGACGGTCCTGTCCTGACGCCCGGCGGCGTCTTTCTCGCGCCCGCTTAACTGTCGGCAAACCGCTGCCGGTGCAGACTGCGGGCATGGAAACGCTCACGCCCGCCCACATCGCCGCGTTCGAGGCTGTTCTGAACCGTGTCCCGGCCGAGGACCGCGCCCGCCTGCACGCGCTCAGGGACGCCGCCGCCGACGCCGCGCTCGCCTCTGCCCCGCACTGGGATTTCGACCAGCCCGGCCATCGCGCCGAAGAGGCGCTTCAGGCCGCCTTCGGCACGGCGCTCACCGATGACCACCGCCGCGCGCTGGTGGCGATCTGGGCGCTGGAGATGCCCGCGCGGGTCCCCGCCGCCGACCTGCCGCAGGCGTCGCTTGAGCTCTATCCGCAATGGATCGACCGCCTCGCCGCCTTCCTGACCGAGGCCGCGAACCCCTACGACCGCGACTTCTGGGCCAAGGACGTCCGCATCTCGCTGGTCCTCAGCGTGCCCGGCGCCCGCACCCAGATGATCGACCTGTCCTCGCCCATGGGGCCGGGCCAGATCCTGCGTCACGCCCGCGAGGGCTGGGGCTGGTCCGTCATCCCGGCCTACGCCGCAGCCCAGTCGTGGAAGCCCTGGCTGGAGGTCCACACCGAAAGCCGCGAACTCAGCGACTTCAACGAGGCCGGCTGGGACCGCGCCTGGGCCACCGCCGCCGAAATCCTCAAGCGCCGCCCGGAGATGGCCGGCATGCTCGGTTCGAGCTGGTTCTATGATCCGCCGCTGGAGCAGATCAGCCCGCGCCTCGCCTATCTGCGCGTGAACCCGCTCAAGCACGGCGCCTTCCTGATCCATCAGGGCCCCGGCGAGATCCACACCCAACGCGCCGCGACCTCGTCGCCGACCCGCAAGGCCCTGATCGAAGAGGGCAAGTACACCGCCCGCTCATGGATCGTCGCCTGGCCCCGTGCCGCGCTCATCAAATGGGCCGACGCGCGCAAGGCGCAGCTGGCGGAAGCGGCCTAACCCTCACCGCTATCGTCATCCCGGCGAAAGCGATGGGGTACGACCAATACTGACGCATCGGCATGCGATACTGCCTGTCTGCCGTAGCTGCTCAGGTGATAGACGATTACCCGGATAATATTCCCGACCGCCGGACAGGCTGAAGCGCCGGAATGCCCGCCATCACTGGGGTTCAGCCGGATCAGCCTCGTAGACGACGTAGACGACATAGACGGGATAGACGGTGTATTTCGACAGTCTCCACCGTCTCGACCGTATATTTTACCCGGGCATAATTGAACGCCACGCTTCGCCGACCGGCCGCACCTCCAGCCCAGCGCCCTTGGCCAGCCGGATCACCCGATCCAGATCGTCGGGGGTGCAGCCATAGTCGGTCGGGTCGTCCGACACGTCGTGGGCATAGGCGGTCAGCCAGCCGCTCGACGCCGCCGTCTGGGCCATCAGCCCCTCAAGGTCGTAGTGCGGCAGGCGGCGACTCTCCAGACCGATGGACTTGATCAGCCCCCGGTCCTCGCGGCCCGCATTGACCCCGTCGCGCACGCCCCGGCCCAGATCGAACCGCCCGCGCACAGTCCGCTTGGCGCTCAGCGTCGCGTCCCCGAACGGGTAGGCGAAGGTGGTCATCTCATAGCCGCCCAACCGCTCGCTCACCCAGGCCGCATTGGCGTCCAGGCTCAGCTTCAGCGCCGCCGCGTCCATCCGCAGCACGCTCGTATGCCCGTACGTATGACACCCGACCTCATGCCCGGCGGCGTACAGTTCCTGCAGGTGCCTCACCTGGAACTGGTCCCGGTCCATGTTCCGCCCGCCGGCCAGCCCGCCGCAGACATAGTAGGTCGCCTTGATCCCGTGCTCGGCCAGGATCGGCCCCGCCTCGGTCCAGGCCGTCGCCGGAATATCGTCGAAGCTCAGCGAGAACACGCCCTTCGCCGGCGCGATCTGTACCGCCTCCACATCGAAGTACCGCGCGGCGCGGCGCCGCATCTGGTCGATCTGCTTCATGGGAGGGAGTTGAACCAGATCGCCCTTAACATTCCGTCCTTCCGGCGAAGCCGGGTTTCGTTTCGGGCGACTCGGGTTCATCACGACGGGCACAACGAGACACGACGATCAAAACGGGGCCCGCGTCAGGCTCCTGCCCCGTCGTGTCCGTTGTGGTTTCGTCGTGCCCGTTGTGAAGAACCAGGGCTGATGGACCGCGACGCGGTCGCCCCGCCTTGCCCCGCCAACCCCCGCCGTTTAGGGTCCGCGGCCTTCTTCCCCGGATGAAAATACTGCCCGTGACGACCGAACCGCTCGCCTTCCAGGACCTCATCCTGACGCTCCACAAATACTGGGGCGATCAGGGCTGCGCGATCCTTCAGCCGTACGACATCGAGGTCGGCGCCGGCACCCTGCACCCGGCCACCGTGCTGCGCGCGCTGGGCCCCAAGCCGTGGAAGGCCGCCTACGTCCAGCCCAGCCGCCGTCCAGGCGACGGCCGCTATGGGGAAAACCCCAACCGGCTCCAGCATTATTATCAATATCAGGTCCTTCTGAAGCCGAACCCGGACAATCTGCAGGAGCTCTATCTCGGCTCCCTGCGCGCCATCGGCATCGATCCCAGCCTGCACGACATCCGCTTCGTCGAGGACGACTGGGAGAACCCCACCGTCGGCGCCTGGGGGCTCGGCTGGGAGGTCTGGTGCGACGGCATGGAGGTGACCCAGTTCACCTACTTCCAGGGCGTCGGCGGCATCGAGGTCGACGTCGTCTCGGGCGAGCTGACCTACGGGCTGGAACGTCTGGCCATGTACGTCCAGGGCGTCGACAACGTCTACGACCTCAAATTCACCAAGGAAGGCGTCACCTACGGCGAGGTCTTCCTCGAGAACGAACGACAGCAGTCCGAAGCGAACTTCCACGGCTATGACGTCGATGGCCTGAAGCGCCGCTTCGAGGACATGGTGGCCGAGGTCTCCAACCTGCTCGCCATGACCGGCCCGCAAGGCCAGCAACTGGTCCTGCCCGCCTACGATCAGGTCCTCAAGGCGTCGCACCTGTTCAACCTGATGGACGCCCGCGGCGCCATCGCCGTCGCCGAACGCCAGAGCTACATCGGCCGCATCCGCGAGCTGTGTAAGGCGTGCGCCACGGCTTATGTGGAACGGGAAAGGGCCGAAGCGTGATCCGCCGCACCTCCCTGATCCTCGCCGCCGCTGCGGCCGCCCTGACCCTGTCCGCCTGCGGCCAGTCCGAGACCGAGGCCCCGACGGTCGAGAACGGCGGGCCGGGCGACGAGATCGTCCAGTACGAGGCGCAGGACGACGTGATGAACGCCGCTATCGCCGAGGCCAAGGCCAGCCTGCCGGCCTTCCTCGCCCGGCTGGACGCCGGCGACCTCGGACCGGGCGACAGCCTCAAGGTCGGCTTCCCCGTCGACAACGGGCACGAGCACATCTGGGTCAACCAGATCGCGCGCAAGGGCGACGAGCTGACCGGCATGCTGGCCAATGAGCCGAACTGGATGCCGGGCCTGCATCAGGGTTCGCCCGTGACCTTCGCCCCGGATCTGGTCTCCGACTGGTCCTACGAGAAGGACGGCAAGCTGTGGGGCAACTACACCACCCGCGTCATGCTGCCTTCGCTCACCCCTGAAGACGCCGCGGCCGTGAAGGCCAACCTGTCCGACACGCCGACTGAAACGACCGCCCGCTGATGCCGCAACTCCTCCTCGAACTCTTCTCCGAAGAAATCCCGGCCCGCATGCAGCAGGGCGCGGCGCGCGACCTCGAACGCATGATCGCCGACCGGCTGAAGGCCGCGGGCCTGACGTATGAGGCGCTGACCACCTACGGCGGCCCGCGTCGTCTGACGCTGGTCATCGACGGCCTGCCGTCGGCCACGCCCGACCGCGAGGAAGAGTTGAAGGGTCCGAAGGCTTCGGCCCCGGAACAGGCGCTGGAAGGGTTCCTGCGCAAGACCGGCCTGACCCGCGAGCAACTGGTCGAGCGTGACGGCGTCCTGTTCGCCGTCATCAGCCAGAAGGGCCAGTCCACCGCCGCCCTGATCCCGACCATGGTCGACCAGAGCGTCCGCACCTTCCCCTGGCCCAAGTCGATGCGCTGGGGGTCGGGCACGCTGCGCTG
Organism: Brevundimonas sp.; assembly: GCA_031119155.1. GTDB lineage: Bacteria > Pseudomonadota > Alphaproteobacteria > Caulobacterales > Caulobacteraceae > Brevundimonas. Next base: position 4,716 of record JAVHYH010000096.1, on the reverse strand, counting down.
GATCCGGCCGCTGAAGCGGATCGTCGCCATTTTCGACGGCGCCGTCGTGCCGTTCGAGATCGACGGCATCCAGAGCGGCGACACGACTGAGGGCCACCGCTTCCTCGGTTCGGGCCAGCCCTTCGCCGTGAAGGACTTCGCCGACTACCGCGCCAAGCTGGAGCGCGAGTTCGTCCTGCTGGACGTCGCCGAACGCAAGCTGCGCATCCTCGAAGCCGCCCAGAAGGTCTGCGCCGACAAGGGTCTGGCTCTGGTCGACGACGACGGCCTGCTCGACGAGGTCGCCGGTCTGGCCGAATGGCCGACGCCCATCCTCGGCGACATGGACCCGCAGTTCCTGTCCCTGCCGCCCGAAGTGGTCCGCCTGTCGATGAAGGTGCACCAGAAGTATTTCGCCGTCCGTGATCCGGCCAAACATGGCCTCGCCCCGCACTTCGTCGTCGTCGCCAACGTCGAGGCTTCGGACGGCGGCAAGGCGCTGGCCGCCGGCAACAGCCGCGTCCTCTCCGCCCGCCTGAACGACGCCCGCTTCTTCTGGGACGAAGACCAGAAGGTCGGCTTCGAACCCTGGCTGAAGAAGCTGGAAGGCGTGACCTTCCACGCCAAGCTGGGCACGCTCGCCGAGCGCGTCGAGCGCATCGCCGCCCTGGCCCGCGAGATCGCCCCGCTGGTCGGCGCTGATCCGGACGACGCCGAGAAGGCCGCTCGTCTCGCCAAGGCTGATCTGGCCTCGGGCATGGTCGGCGAGTTCCCGGAACTGCAGGGGATCATGGGCGGCTACTACGCCCGCGCCTTCGGCCAGCCCGACGCCATCGCCGACGCCATTCGCGACCACTACAAGCCGCAGGGCCCCTCGGACACCGTCCCGACCGCTCCGCTGACGGTGGCCGTCTCTCTGGCCGACAAGCTCGACACCCTCGTCGGCTTCTTCGCCATCGACGAGAAGCCCACCGGGTCGAAAGACCCGTTCGCCCTGCGCCGCGCGGCGCTGGGGGTGATCCGGCTGGTGCTGGAGAATGCGGTTCGGGCACCTCTGCGCGAAGTGATCGCCAAAGCTTCGCAGGCTGCGGCCGCTCAACCGGCTGGGGCGCTGGGTAAGGCTGACCCGGCCGACCTCCTCGCCTTCTTCGCCGACCGCCTGACCGTCCTCCTGCGCGATCAGGGCCAGCGCCACGACCTCGTGGCCGCCGTCTTCGCGCTGGGCGACGACGACCTCGTCCGCATCGTGCGTCGGGTAGAGGCGCTGGCCGCCTTCCTCGCCACGGACGACGGCGCCAATCTGCTGGCGGGCTACAAGCGCGCGTCCAACATCCTCAAGGCCGAGGAGAAGAAGGGGCCGCTGCCGACCGGAATGGTCGAGACCGGCCTGCCGAACCAGCCGGAGGAGGAGACGGCCCTGGCCTTCGCCGCCGCCGCGGCCGCGACCGCCGTCGACGCCGCGCTGGACACCGAGGACTTCGCCGCCGCCATGACCGCCCTGGCCGCCCTCCGCGCGCCGGTGGACGCCTTCTTCGAGAAGGTCATGGTCAACTCGGACGTGGCGTCGGAGCGCGATAATCGTTTGAAATTGCTGGGGCAAGTCCGGGCGGTTATGGGCCGCGTGGCCGACTTCGGACAGATCGCGGGCTAACCCCGGCTCACCGACTCACCTCTCCATCGCCCCTTCAAGGCGATGGAGAGGACAGATCGCGCAGCGATCAGGAGAGGGCGGCGCAGGCGTTGGGTGATCAGCCGCCAACACCGGTGTTCGAGACCTCTCCGGCCCTGACGGAGCCGCCCTCACCTGATCGGCGACGACGCCGATCTGTCCTCTCCATTCGCCTTCGCGAACGGAGAGGTGAGAGTCAGCGATGCCCCGGCTGATCCATGAACGCCGCGTCCAGCCCATAGCTGGCGAACCGCGCCACCCTTTCGGCGATCCGTCCATGCCCCGCCGGCTGATCCCCCACCCGATCCCCCTCCGGCAGGAAGGCGTTCTCGGCCCGGAAGGTCCAGGCGGCCACCTTCAGTCCCGCCGCATGGACGTCGGCGATCAGCGTGGTCGGCGCGCCGGGTTCCGGCTCGATCATCGCCGTGTCCGCCCCGATCCAGCTCGCATAGGCCCGGACCCGCGCCAGCCCCTCCGGCGTCGCCATCCCGGCATAGGTCAGGTCCGGCCGATCCGCAGGCCCGCCGTCCCGGGCCATCAGCTGCAGCAGGGGGGTGTCGATCCGCTCCGCCAGCCGCTCCAGCGGCCCGATCTCGAAGCACTGGACCAGCACCGGCGCATCCGCCCCGGTCAGCCCATGCCGCTCCAGCACCGCCACGAAGGCGTCCTCCATCGGTAGACCGATCCCTGCGAAATACAGCGGATGCTTCAGCTCCGGCGCCACCCCGACCCCGGCCTCCGCCGCGATCTCCAGCACCTGCTCAAAGGTCAGGATCGGCTCCTGTCCGTCGAAGGCCGTGCCGCGCAGCTCCGGCAGCCGCTCCCGCGCCCGCAGGGTCATCAGTTCGGCCAGGGTGAAGTCCTCGGTGAACCAGCCCGTCACCGTCTGCCCGTCAATGGTCTTTGTGGCCCGCCGGTCAGCGAACTCGGGACGCAAGGCGACGTCGGTCGTGCCTCCGATCTCGTTCTCGTGCCGGACCACCAGCACCCCGTCGCGGGTCATCACCAGATCGGGCTCGATGATGTCCGCGCCCTGTTCGATGGCCAGTTCATAGGCCGCGCGGGTGTGCTCGGGCCGTTCGCCCGAGGCGCCGCGATGGGCGATGATCAGCATGTCAGCCACGGCGGGACTCGCGGTCAGCAGGAGGAGGGCGGTCAGGATGATCCGGAACATGGGTCCGGCATAGGGGAGAGCGGCGACAGACGGGTGACGGCCCTGTCTGCGCTTGCTTTCGTCATCCTCCGGCAAGCCGCGCAGCGGCGCAGACCGGGGGATCCAGCGGCGCCGCGACGGCGGCGAAACGCCGACGGTCCAAGCTATGGCGCTCCCGACAGCTTCGCGCTCACGCGCGCCGCTGGGTCCCCCGGTCTCGGCTTCGCCTCGCCGGAGGATGACGAAAGCCAGAGAGCTTACGCCCCCAGGATCCAGCCTTCTTCCTGCTCGACCTGCTGGACCAGCGCCTCGCCGGCGCCCTTCGGCGGGGCGAAGGCCTTCGCCAGGTCGCCGGCGTCGTCCATCTTCGCCAGAGCCTCGGCGGTGACGCGGACTTGGGCCTGATCCTTGTACTCGCCGGCTTCCGGCTTGGCGTCGAACATCGAGGGCCACACCTCGACGACCACGGCCGACAGCGGCTCCACGTCGGCGGCGTCCAGCGCCCGCCAGCCGGTGGCGAAGGGCCAGACGGTTCCGGCGTCGCCCAGGCTCTCCAGCAGGCGGCGGACCATCGGGATGCCGGTCAGGGTCTGGCCGCCGACCGCGCCCGCGCCGTGCATCTGCCAGACCGACTTGGGCTGTAGCTTGCCCTTGCGCGCCGCGTCCTCGGTGGCGCGGAACTCGGGGATGTCCGCGCCCGAGCCCGCCGGGGGCTTGGTCGTGGTCAGCCAGCGCTGCGCCTGCTTGGCGGGCGCGCCCCATAACGGCCAGGCCTCGTCGGTCATCAGCCGGTTCATCTTGGCCGCGACCTGGTAGCGGTTGTTGGTGTTGTCGGCCTTGTCCACGACGTTGGCCGCGATGAATTTCCACATCGCCGACCACGGCGTTCCGTCCAGCTTCAGGCGCGCGGCTGTGCCGACCGGATAGCCGAAGTTGAAGTCCAGACCGACCAGCACCCGGTCGCCCCGCTTGCGGTGCTCCGAGATCAGCTTGTTCAGCAGGGCCTCGCCCTCGGCGCGCGTCGCGACGTTGTGGGTCTCGGTGTACAGGCGGAAGCGGACGTCACGCTTGGCCACCCCGATCCAGACCGATTGGTCGCCGAGCTTCTTCGTCTCGGCGGCGGTCCAGTCCACGATGATGACGGCGTCGAACAGGCGGGCCACTGCGGGCTCCTTCAGGCTACTCGGTAAACAGGTTGGGGGCTTCTAGCGCTCCCGCGTCGGGGGAGGAAGCCCGGGCTCGTTCAACCTTTGAGCAGGGCTTCCAGATGCGACAACCAGCGACGGCCCAGTCGCAGGGCCTCGCCCGGTGAGCCTGTCTGGACGGGCAGGGCGGCGTCCCACAGGGCCAGCTCAAACTCCGGATGCCGGGCGTCCGCGAACATCAGCCGCAGCACCACCTGCTCGGCGTCGGGCGCCAGGATGTCCAGCGACTTGCGGGTCTCGCCCCGGCGCACCCGGGCGACGACATGGCCGTCGACGATGATCTCGCCGCCCTCGATCTCCTCGAAGGCGTAGACCAGACCAGAAGCGCCGCGGTTCCACAACACCGCCACCTGCCCGCCGTCGAAATCCAGGCCGGCGGCCCGGCCCTCGGCGGGCGACAGGGCTTCGGCTTCGGGGGTGACGCCCAGCGACTTGAGCAGGGCCCGGCGCATCCGGCGCACGGGCTCCATCCACCAGACCAGCATCAGCGCTCCGGTGGTCAGCGCCGCTGCGGCCAGCGCCACCAGCAGGATGACCCGGAACACCTCGCCCAAGATCAGTCCTCCAGCTCGACGACCACGGGGACGTGGTCGGACGGCTTGTCCATGTCGCGAGCGTCGCGGTGGGTTTCGACGCCCCGGAACCGGTCCGCCGCCTGCGGCGACAGCAGGTGGAAGTCGATGCGGATGCCGTGGTCCCTCTGCCAGGCG
>JAVHYH010000095.1 GCA_031119155.1 Brevundimonas sp. | reverse complement strand
CAGGTCGGCTGCACCCTGAACTGCACCTTCTGCCACACCGGCACCCAGAAGCTGGTTCGCAACCTGACCGCCGCCGAGATCGTGGCCCAGGTCCAGGTCGCCCGCGACGACCTGGGCGAATGGCCGTCGCCCAAGGAAGACCGCCGACTGTCGAACATCGTGTTCATGGGCATGGGCGAGCCGCTCTACAATCTGGACCATGTGTCGAACGCCATCGACATCATCTCGGACAATGAGGGCATCGCCATCTCGCGTCGCCGGATCACGGTGTCGACCTCGGGCGTGGTGCCGAAGATCGCCGAACTGGGCGAGCGCACCCAGACCATGCTGGCCATCAGCCTGCACGCCACCAACGACCCGCTGCGCGACGTGCTGGTGCCGCTGAACAAGAAATACCCGCTGGTCCAGCTGATGGAGGCGATCCGCGCCTATCCGGGCCTGTCGAACGCGCGCCGCGTGACCTTCGAGTACGTCATGCTGAAGGGCGTCAACGACAGCCCCGAGGAAGCCCGCGCCCTGATGAAGCTGATCGAGGGCATTCCGGCCAAGATCAACCTGATCCCGTTCAACCCCTGGCCGGGCGTCGAATACGAATGCTCGGACTGGAAGACGATCGAGCGCTTCGCCGCCATCCTCAACAAGGCCGGCTACGCCAGCCCGATCCGCACCCCGCGCGGTCGCGACATCCTGGCCGCCTGCGGCCAGCTGAAGTCCGAGAGCGAAAAGGTCCGTGCGTCGGCGCTGCGCAAGGGTGCGGCTGCGGCGGACGAAGCGGAAGCGGCTTAAGGCAGCAGGCAGCAGGCAGCAGGCAGCAGGATTTCATTCAGGCGACGGCGCGCACCCCTAACCTGCTCACTGTTGCCTGCTCACTGCTCCCTCCCCCTGACACACCCCGACACCAATCTTGACCACCTGTGGCATCCGCGCGCTTGCGGATTGGGGCGAAAAGCGGGCAATCGTCGCTGATCTCCTGACCAGCGGACTCCCATGGACAGCTCGTCCCTTTCCAGAGTGCTCGACAGCGCCGAGGTGCAGGCCTTCGCGACCGGCTTCCCCACGACCCTGGCGCACCTGACGGTGACGCTGGGGCTGCTGCTGGCCGGGGCGGTGATCTACGCCCTGTTCACGCCGTGGAAGGAGATCGCCCTGATCCGCGAGGGCAATGCCGCCGCCGCGGTCGCCTTCGCCGGGGTGCTGGTCGGTCTGGCCATCCCCCTGGCGGTCAGCCTGAGCGTCTCGACCTCGATCAAGGACATCGCCCTGTGGGGCGTGGCGACGCTGGCGCTGCAGCTGCTCGCCTTCCGCCTGATCGACATGCTGCTGACCGGTCTGCCCCAGCGCATCCGCGACGGCGAAATCTCCGCCTCCGTCCTGCTGGTCGGCGCCAAGCTGGCGACGGCGCTGATCCTTGCCGCAGCTTTGACAGGTTGAGGTTCTAGGCTCTGGGGATCAGGTTTCAGGGGGAAAGCCGATGACCGTTCGATCGTATCGAGACCTGATCGTCTGGCAGAAAAGCATGGTGCTCGCCGCTGACACCTACCGCCTGACGCGGGAGTTCCCCAAGCAGGAGGAGTATCGCATCTCGGGACAGATGATCCGTGCCGCGACCTCCATTCCCGCGAATATCGCCGAAGGGCATGGACGGGGTACACGAAGGGACTATGCGCACTTCGTCAGCATCGCCAAAGGCTCACTGGCGGAACTGGAGACGTTCCTCTTGCTGGCGGTTGAATTGATGCTCGCACGCAAGGAGCAGATCGCGCCGGTGCTGGGCCTCGCTGAAGAAGTCGGTCGAATGCTCAACACGCTGCGGCGTCGGCTGAACGAACCACCTGCCCGAGACGACCTGAAAGCCCCCCAGAACCTGAACCCTAGAGCCCAGACCCTGTGATGCGTCCGCCCGACTGGCTGATCTACTCGGGCGTCGTCGGGGTCATCATCCTGGCCTGTCTGAACCACCGCGAGAACGCCGACGCCCCGCCCGCGCCACCGCCGCCGGACGAGACCGAAGGCGCGCTTCTGGGTCCGGTGACGCCGTTTGACCCGGCGGTCACGGTCAATGCACCCGATATCCCCTTCCAGCCCTCCACCGGCACCGCCTTCTCCGTCGCCCGTCAGGGCCGCTGGGTGACGGCCCGCCATGTGGTCGAGGGCTGTCGCCAGCCTGCCATCCTCGTCGGCGGCGGCCGCGCCGTGGCGGCGAACGTGCGCCTGTCGCCCCGCGCCGACATCGCCGTGCTGGAAACCGAGGGCGGCCCCTCGGCCCTGCCGATCGCCCCGGTAGATGCCATGCGCAGCGGCCAGCGCGGCTTCCACCCCGGCTATCCGCAGGCCCGTGCCGGCGAAGTGACCTCCCGTCTGCTGGGCCGCGAGATGCTCAAGGTCCGGGGCCGCGGCCAGAGGGACGAACCGGTCCTTGCCTGGGCCGAGGTCGGTCGCACGGACGGGCTGGGCGGCACGCTGGCGGGTCTGTCGGGCGCCCCGGTCATGGACCGTCAGGGCCGCGTCGTCGGCGTCACCATCGCCGAAAGCCCGCGCCGGGGCCGCATCTACACGACCTCGCCCGAGACTTTCCAGCCCACGGTGCGCGGCGTGCAGACGGTGGACGAACCGCTGATGGGCCGGGTCATCACCGTCGATAACTACGGCCTCGTCGCCGACGACCTGCGCCGTGACCTGCGTGTGGCGCGCGTGGTGTGCATGTCGGCCTGAGGGCTACCGGACCGGTCCGTGTTCACGCAGCCAGCGCGACTTCACCGCCTCAACCGCCGCACGGTCCTGGGCCGCGATCCGGGCGGCGAAGAGCTGCTGCATGCGGATCGCGTTGGCGTCGCCCGCCTTGGCCGCGAGGTCCATATAGGCCACGCCGGTGACCTCATCGACCGGGCCGCCCTCGCCGGTCATCAGCATGCCGGCCACCCCCCGCATCGCATGAGCCGATCCTGTCTCCGCCGCGCGCTGATACCAGCGACGGGCCTGGACCGCGTCCGGCGGGCCACCCTCGCCGAGGGCGTACATCACTGCCATGGACACCATGCCGTCGAGGTAGCCCGCCTCAGCCGAGGCGGCCACATAGCGACGCGCCAGCACCTGATCCCGCGCTACACCCTCGCCGTTCAGGAGCATCATGCCGACCTGCCACTGGGCGCGCTCATCCCCCGCGTCGGCGGCGGCCCGCAGATGGCTGAACGCCGCGCGAGGATCCCGCGGAATACCCCAGCCCTGCTGATAGGCCCGGCCCAGCAGAAACTGCGCATCGGCGTTTGAGGGATTGGCCTCGACGGCCACCATCATCATCTGCGATCCCCGGGTCAGGTCCTGCTCGACGCCCTGCCCGAACAGATAGGCCCGGCCCAGCGGCCAGTTCGCAATCTTTCTCGGCCCGTCCTTGCTGATGAGGTTCAGCAGGGCCACCGCATCGGCGTCATCGGCCTGGGTGTCGTTCATCAGCATCCGGATGCCGAGATTCAGGCGGGCTCCGTCTGATCCCTGATCGGCGGCTTCGCGCAGCAGGACCCGGGCCCGCTCCGGATCGGCCGCCATGCCGTCAAAGCCATGCTCCAGCAGGGTGGCGAGACCGTTCTTGGCCTCTGCATCACCGGCGTCGGACAAGCGCTGGAAAATGGCATAGGCGGCGGCGGGGTCAGTGTTGATCAGCTCGACCGCGGTATCGAGCTCCGCTCCGTCGCCGGCGGTCTGGGCATGGGACGGCGCCGCGCCCGCGAGAACAGCAGCGAACAGACCGAGTGCGGCCAGACGATGAATTTTCATGATGAGCCCTCCGGTTTCGACGTTCGCCGGAACCGGAGGGAAGATCAACGCCCTATTGCAACGCTGCCGTGTCCAGGTTCAGCGCGGTCAGCGGGAGAACCTCGACGTTCGGATGCTTGGCCCGGATCGCCTCGATGAACTGCGAAGCGTCACCGACGATCACCAGACTGGCGTTGGCGACCGGCAGGTGTTCGGCGAAGGCCGACTGGACCTGTTGCGGGGTGATCGCCTCGACCCGGCCGACGTAGGACGCCAGATCGCTCATCGGCAGGCCATAGAGGGCCATGTTGGCGACCACGCCGCCCAGACCATCGACGCTTTCCAGCGAGCTGCCGAAGGCGCCCGAGACGATCGCCTGACGGGTGGTCATCTCGCTTTCGGTCGGCTGGCTGGTCGACAGGCGGTTGACCTCGCCCAGGATCAGGTCGGCGACCTCGGCGGCGGCGTCGTTGCGGGTCTGGGCGTAGGCGACGAAGGCGCCGTCGTCCTGACGCAGGCCCAGGTTCGAGCGGGTGCCGTAGCTGAGACCGCGCTTGATGCGGATTTCCTGGTTCAGCCGCGAGGTGAAGCTGCCGCCCAGCAGGGTGTTGCCGAGGGTCAGCGGGAAGAAGTCCGCGTCCGTCCGGGCGACGCTGCGCATGGCCACATAGACCGCCGCCTGACCGGCGCCGGGCTGGTCGATGACCACCACGCGCGGTGCGACTTCAGCGCCCGCCGGATTGGCGCGCGGCGCCGGGGCCGGGCCGGAGGCGCGCCAGTCGCCGAAGGCCTGCTCGGCAAGGGCGCGAGCCTGCGCCACGGTGATGTCGCCCGAGAAGATCAGGCGCGCGGTCTCGGGGCGATAGCGCGAGGCGTGGAAGGCGGCCACGTCCTCGCGGGTCAGGCCCGGCAGGGAGGCGGGCGTGCCGCTGGCCGGCGCGCCATAGGCGGCGTCGCCATAGACCACGCGACCGGCGGCCAGACCCGCGACCGAACCGGGCGAGCTGAGCGCGACGCGCAGGCCGTCCAGCGTCTGGTCCCGCTGACGCTCGACTTCCTCGGCGGCGAAGTCCGGACGACGGACGACGTCGGCCATCAGGGACAGGGCCTGCGGGAAGACGTTGGCCGGGGCGTTGACCGAGACGTTCGAGAAGTCCGGGCCCGACGAGGCGCTCAGCTGGGCGCCCAGTTGTTCGATCTCGGCGGCGATCTCCGGCGCCTCGCGGCCGCTGGAGCCCTGGGTCAGCAGGCCGGCGGTCAGGACCGACAGACCGGTCTTGGCGCCGTCATCCGCCGAGCCGGCGGCGAGGCCGAGCCGGGCCGAGACCAGCGGCAGACCCGGCTTGCGGGCGACATAGACTTCCAGGCCGTTCGACAGGGTGAAGGTCTCGACCGCCGGGGCGACCAGATCGACCGCCGGACCGGCGGTCGGGATCGGGGTGCGCTCACCTTCGGGAAGCAGTTCGAAGATGCGACCGACCGGGGCCAGGTCCGCGACCTTGACCGGCGCGGTGACCTCGACCGACTGCGCCGTGACCGGGTTCTGCTCGTCGGCGTTCAGGTAGCGGATGGTGATGCTGCGGTTGTCGGTCAGGTAGCGACGGGCGACGCGCTGGATGTCAGCGGCGGTGACCGCCTGCAGGGCCGCGATCTCGCTGTCAGCGGCAGCCGCGCCACCGGTGTTGATCAGCGACCAGCCCAAGACATTGGCCCGATCCTCGACCGTCTCGCGCTCGCGCAGGGCGCCGGCGATCAGCTCGTTCCGGGCCTCGGTCAGCTCGGCCTCGGTGACCGGAGCGTCGCGCAGGCGGGCGGCCTCGGCGCGCAGCGAGGCCAGACCGGCGTCCGGCGTCTCACCCTCGGCCATGATGGCGTAGGTGATGACCGAACCGGCCTGCTGGCTGGCGTCGACGTTCGAGCTGGCCTGGGTCGCAATCTTCTGATCATAGACCAGCGAACGATACAGGCGCGAGCTCTCGCCGGTGGACAGGATGCCGTCCAGCACGGTCAGGGCCGCGCGGTCGGGGTCGTCATAGCGCACGCCCGGCCAGGCCAGCACCACGGCGGGCAGCGGAACGTTCGGCGCGTGGAAGGTCACATCGCGCGGGCCGGTCGGCTCAGGCTCACGCACGTCGTTGGCCGGCAGCGGGCGGTCGGGATTGGTCAGCGGGCCGAAATACTGGTCGATCCAGCCGTCCAGCTGGGCCTGATCGAAATTGCCCGCGACGATCAGATAGGCGTTGTCCGGGCGATAGAAGGTGGCGTGGAAGCGACGCACGTCCTCGATGGTCGCGGCGTCCAGATCCTCGATCGAGCCGATGGTCGAGCGGCGGTAGGGGTGCTCCTGATACAGGGTCGCCGGCACGAACAGGCTGAACAGACGACCGTAGGGGCTGGCCAGAACACCCTGACGGTATTCCTCCTTCACCACGTCGCGCTCGCTCTCGAACACGGACTCATTGACCACCAGCGAGCCGAGACGGTCGGCCTCGGCGAAGATCAGGCGTTGCAGGTGATTGGCCGGAACCGTCTCGTGATAGGCGGTCACATCGTCCGAGGTGAAGGCGTTGTTGTTGCCGCCCACGTCCTCGGTCAGGCGGTCGAAGGTCTCGTCCGGGAAGTTCTGCGTCGCCTTGAACATCAGGTGTTCGAACAGGTGAGCGAAGCCCGAGCGGCGCTCCGGATCATCCTTGGAGCCGACGCGATACCAGACCTGCACCGTGACGTTCGAGGTGGACGTGTCCCGCGACGTATAGACCTTCAGCCCGTTCGGCAGGGTGCGCTCCTGGAAGCCCAGCGGCGGCACGGCGATCTGGCCGGCGGGGGCGGAGGCGGCGGTCTGGGCCAGGGCGGGCGCGGCAGCGGGCAGGCCCAGCAGCACGGCCGAGGCGGCGACGGTGAGGATCAGGCGAGACTTCATAAGGCGGGCTCCGGACGCCCGGACGACGGGCGGAGGCGACCCTATCAGGGCCGGTTCGGGGCGCACCTTACAGACTCGTAATAAACGTCAGTCCAGCCGCAGGGCCTCGGCCAGCAGCTTCGCCTCGGCGGCGCGGCTGGAGCCCGAACGCCAGGCGACCACGATCTCGCGACGCGGGGCCCGGGCGGCGATGGGACGCACGACCACGCCCGGCATATCGGCCAGCCCCGCCCGCACCGCCATCTCGGGCAGGAAGCTGACGCCCAGCCCGGACGACACCATCTGCACCAGCGTGTGCAGGCTGGTGGCGGCGAAGACGTCGTCGCCCTTGGGCGCCTCGATGTCGAAGGCGGCCAGCGCCTGATCGCGCAGGCAGTGGCCGTCCTCCCGCAGGATCAGATCCTCGGCCTTCAGCGACCCCGGCGGGATCGGCCCCGCACCCGCCAGCGCGTGCCCGACCGGGGCGGCGGCGAGGATTTCATCGTCCCCGATCCGCGCGTGCTCAATGCCCGTCGCGCTGTACGGCAGGGCGATCACGGCGGCGTCCAGATGGCCGCTCTTCAGCGCGGTGACCAGCTTGGGCGTCAGATCCTCGCGGATGAACAGGCGCAGGGCCGGATAGTCCTGCTTGATATCAGGCAGGCGGGCCGGAAGCAGGAAGGGGGCCACGGTCGGGATCACGCCCAACCGGAACCGGCCCGACAGCGGCTTGCCTGCATTGCGCGCCGCTTCGACCAGATCCTCGGTACGGGCCAGCACGTCCTCGGCCCGGCGCACGGCCTCGGCCCCCACGGCGGTCAGTTGCACATTGCCCCGCGTCCGCTCGACCACCGGCGCTCCAAGAATACGCTCCAGTTCCTGCACGCCTGCGGACAGGGCCGGTTGGCTGACATGGGCGGCCTCGGCGGCGCGGCTGAAGGAGGCGTGCTCGGCGAGCAGACGCAGGTACTGAAGCTGACGGAGCGTGGGAAGCATCCGCGCCACATAAGGCGTCGTTATCGACATGGCAAAATGTATCGAAACAGCCATTCCTCCCCCATCGGAGGAGGGGGACCATGCGCAGCATGGTGGAGGGGCGCCTGGTCCAGTCCCGATCCCGCCCAAGCAGGACCGAGCGTGTGGATACGCCCCTCCACCGCCGTACCGGCGGTCCCCCTCCCCTGAAGAGGAGGAATACGCTTACTTCAGATCATACCGATCCGCGTTCATCACCTTCACCCAGGCGGCGATGAAGTCCTTCACGAACTTCGGACCCGCGTCGGCGGAGGCATAGACTTCCGACAGGGCGCGAAGCTGGGAGTTGGAGCCGAACACCAGATCGGTGCGGGTGGCGGTCCACAGCTCTTCGTGGGTTTCCCGGTCGGTGGCGACGAAGGTTTCGTCCCCCTCGCCATCGACCTTCTTCCAGCCGGTCTTCATGTCCAGCAGATTGACGAAGAAGTCGTTGGTCAGCTGGCCCGGTCGGTCCGTGAAGACCCCATGGGTCGAGCCGCCGTGGTTGGCGCCCAGCACGCGCAGGCCGCCGACCAGAACCGTCATCTCCGGCGCGGTCAGCCCCAGAAGCTGGGCGCGATCCACCAGAAGCTCCTCGGTCGGCACGTTGAACCGCACCTGCAGATAGTTGCGGAAACCATCGGCGCGCGGCTCCAGCACCGCGAAGCCCTCGACGTCGGTCTGCGCGTCCGTGGCGTCCGTGCGGCCCGGGGTGAAGGGAACCTCGACCGCGTGGCCTGCCGCCTTCGCCGCCTGTTCGATGCCGACGGAACCGCCCAGCACGATCAGGTCGGCGATGGAGGCGTTGGAGCCCGCCGCGAGGCCCTCATAGACCTTGAGCACCCTGGCCAGCTTCGCCGGTTCGTTGACCTCCCAGTCCTTCTGGGGCGCGAGACGCAGGCGCCCGCCATTGGCGCCGCCGCGATGGTCCGAGCCGCGATAGGTCGCCGCCGAGGCCCAGGCGGTCGAGACCAGCTCGCTCACCGACAGGCCCGAGGCTGCGATCTTCTGCTTCAAAGCCGACACGTCGGCATCCGTCAGGGCCGGGCCGGTCGCCACCGGGATCGGATCCTGCCAGATCAGGTCTTCCGCCGGCACATCCGGGCCGAGGTAGCGAACCTTGGGCCCCATGTCGCGGTGGCACAGCTTGAACCAGGCGCGGGCGAAGGCGTCGCCGAAATAGGCGGGATCGGCCCGGAACTTCTCCATGATGACGCGGTAGGCCGGGTCGATCTTGAAGGCCATGTCGGCCGTGGTCATCATCGTCGGCACGCGCTTGCCCGGCGTGTGGGCGGCGGGGGCTAGGGTCTCTTCCGGATTGCCTACCGGCTGCCACTGCTTGGCTCCGGCGGGCGAGCGGACCAGCTCGTAGTCGTGGTCCAGCAGCATGTCGAAATAGGTCATGTCCCAGGTGATCGGGGTCGGGGTCCAGGCGCCCTCGATGCCCGAGGTGATGGTGTGGTCGCCGATGCCGCTCTCGTGACCCGACTGCCAGCCCATGCCCTGCTGGGCGATATCCGCGCCTTCCGGAGACGCGCCGACCTTGGACGCATCGCCCGCCCCGTGGGCCTTGCCGAAGGTGTGACCACCCGCGGTCAGGGCCGCCGTCTCCTCGTCATTCATGCCCATGCGGGCGAAGGTCTCGCGGATGTCGCGGGCCGACTGCAGGGCCTCCGGCACGCCGCCCGGCCCTTCCGGGTTCACATAGATCAGGCCCATCTGGATCGCCGCCAGCGGGGCCTCGAGCGCGGCGCCGTCGTCGGGACGGATGCGGGTCTGGTTGCCCTCGTCGCCGACCCAGTTTTCCTCGGTGCCCCAGTAGACATCCTTCTCGGGCTCCCAGACGTCGGCCCGGCCGCCGCCGAAGCCGAACACCGGCCCGCCCATGCTCTCGATGGCGACATTGCCCGCCAGGATCATCAGGTCGGCCCACGACAGCTTGGCGCCGTATTTCTGCTTGATCGGCCACAGCAGGCGGCGCGCCTTGTCGAGGTTGCCGTTGTCCGGCCAGCTGTTCAGCGGGGCGAACCGTTGCTGCCCCGCGCCCGCGCCGCCACGCCCGTCACCGGTGCGATAGGTGCCCGCCGAGTGCCAGGCCATGCGGATGAAGAAGGGCCCGTAGTGACCATAGTCCGCCGGCCACCAAGGCTGGCTGTCGGTCATCAGGGCGGTCAGGTCGCGCTTCACCGCCGCGAGGTCCAGCGTCTTGAAGGCCTCGGCATAGTTGAAGCCGTCGCCCATCGGGTCGCCCGACTTCCCCTGCTGATGCAGGATGTCCATGGTCAGCTGGTTCGGCCACCAGTCGCGATTGGTGCGGCCCAGCAGGCTGCGCAGCGCGGCCGGCTCCTTCTTCGGATCGTTGAGGGGCGTGGCGCCTCCGGCGTGTCCGTCCATGGTCGTCTCTCCCTGATGTTGTGGGAGCAGCTAAAACCATGACGGCTGTAAGGGGAAATCGATAAACTTTGTCGTCGCCAACAACGAAAGTTATGGAACCGCCGAGCTTGATAAGCCCTGCGTCTCCGCGAACCAGCGCATCCGGCAGGCCATGATCGCCGTCTCGCCGAGGCGTTCGACCAGTCGCCAGTTGACCACGGCCCCGACCGGCGCGCCGACCAGCGGCAGCAGTTGGGCCATCTTGGCCAGGTCGATATGGTCGCGGTACTCGATCTGGAAGGTGCGCCAGTCGTACTCGGTCAGGACCTGCGGCTGATCGACACCGGCCATCCACTTTTCGAGATCGGCCAGCGCCTCTGGCCGCCGGCGGGCGCTGGCGAAGGCCAGATGGAAGATGTGCAGCACGAACAGCCGCTCGCGCACCGAGCCGCCGCCCCAGCCGTAAGCGGCGACGATCTCGCCCAGCATCCGCACCTTGATCGCCATCAGGGCCGGGAAGTCCGCGGCCGCCAGCACGAAGCCGCCCGCGCCCGCCACGCCGCCCTCGATGCTGGCGGTGTTGCGATAGGCGCGGATGGTCGCCCGCGCCTTTTCCTCGCGCAGGGCCAGCGAGCCGTCCGGGATCGGCTTCGCCTTCAGCAGGTCCGAGCCGAACAGAATCCCCTTGGTCATCGCCTCCACCCCCGTGGTGATGATGGCGTGGACGCGTTCGGGAATGATGCGGTTGATCCGGTCCTGCGTTCCGCGCGTGGCCTTGTCCCACAGGCCGGGCCGTTTCAGCACCTTCTCGCGCCAGATCTCCATCTGGGCCTTCACCTCGCGCTCGTCCGTAATGGCGACGAGGGCGGACGGCACCTCGTCCGGCGGGATGAACTCGGGCAGGGTTTCGGGGGTTCGGGTCATGCTGTCATCAAGGCCTCACGCGGCGTCACGGTTGCAGGTCCGGCCTTGCGGGTCTAGACCGCCGCCGATCGCGGTTCGCAACCGCACACACCTTCCCTCCCGGAGACTGACAGTATGGCTCGCGCGAAGATCGCCCTTATCGGCGCCGGCATGATCGGCGGCACCCTGGCCCACGTTGCTGCGCGCGAAGCGCTGGGCGACGTGATCCTGTTCGACATTGCCGAGGGCACGCCGCAGGGCAAGGCGCTGGATATCGCGGAAGCCACCTCGGTCTTCGGTTCGTCGGTCTCGCTCAAGGGCGCCAACGACTACGCCGAGATCGCGGGTGCGGACGTCTGCATCGTCACCGCCGGCGTGCCCCGCAAGGACGGCATGAGCCGCGACGATCTGGTCTCCATCAACCTCAAGGTCATGAAGGCCGTGGGTGAAGGCATCAAGGCCCACGCCCCGAACGCCTTCGTCATCTGCATCACCAACCCGCTCGACGCGATGGTCTGGGCCCTGCAGAAATTCTCGGGCCTGCCCACCGAGAAGGTCGTCGGCATGGCCGGCGTGCTGGACTCGGCCCGCTTCGCCTACTTCCTGTCGGAAAAGACCGGCGTGTCGGTGCAGGATATCCACGCCTGGACCCTGGGCGGCCACGGCGACGACATGGTCCCGATGGTCCGTCACTCGACCGTCGGCGGCCTGCCGCTGCCGGACGCCGTCGCCGCCGGCTTCCTGTCGCAGGCTGATCTGGACGCCATCGTCACCCGCACCCGCAAGGGCGGCGGCGAGATCGTCGCCCTGCTGAAGACCGGCTCGGCTT
>JAVHYH010000094.1 GCA_031119155.1 Brevundimonas sp. | reverse complement strand
GTCTATATGGGCGCGGTCGATGTCGAGCGTCAGCAACCCAACGTCTTCCGCATGAAGCTGCTGGGTGCCGAGGTGGCGGCGGTGACGGCGGGGGCGGCGACGCTGAAGGACGCCATGAACGAGGCGATGCGTGACTGGGTCACCAACGTCGAGGACACCTATTACATCATCGGCACGGCGGCGGGCCCGGCCCCCTATCCGGCCATGGTGCGCGACTTCCAGTGCATCATCGGCCGCGAGGCCAAGGCCCAACTGATGGCCAAGAAGGGCAAACTGCCGGACGCCTGCGTGGCGGCCATCGGCGGCGGATCGAACGCCATCGGCCTGTTCTATCCCTTCATCGAGGACGCGGGCGTGCGCCTGATCGGGGTCGAGGCCGCCGGTCGCGGGCTGGACGGCCCGGACCACGCCGCCTCCATCCAGGGCGGCCGCCCCGGCGTGCTGCACGGCAACCGCACCTATCTGCTCCAGGACGACGACGGTCAGATCCTCGAGGGCCACTCCATTTCGGCCGGTCTGGACTACCCCGGCATCGGCCCCGAGCACGCCTGGCTGAAGGACATCGGTCGCGCCGAGTATCGCGCCGCCACCGACGAAGAGGCACTGGAAGCCTTCCAGCTGTGTTCGAAGCTCGAAGGCATCATCCCGGCGCTGGAGCCCAGCCACGCCCTCGCCCGCGTCGGCGAGATCGCGAAAGAGGTGGGCAAGGGCGGCGATGTCGTGCTGAATATGTGCGGGCGGGGCGACAAGGATATCTTCGCCGTGGCGAAGCATCTCGGCGTGGAGCTCTGAACCCCATGAGAACCCTTTTCCTGATCGCGTCTGCCGCCGCCCTGTTCGCGGCGCCCGCGCTGGCCCAGACCGCCGCGCCCGCCGCTGCTTCGACGCCGCTGCAGATCGAGATCCCGGAACTGGATCGCGTCACCGCTGACCCCACCTGCGGGGGCAAGGCCTATCTGGTCCAGCAGGCGACCTGCGTGACCACGACCCAGACCAATATCGGCCCGGCGGTCGACGCCTACAGCGCCGCCTTCTCGCAGCAGGGCTGGCTGGCCGCGGGCGGTCGCGAAAATCTCGTGGTCTATGTCAAACGCCGCGCGACCGGCGGCTGCGACGGCTTCCAGATGATGGCCTTCGCCGACGACGCCCAGACCGAGGGGCCCGATGCGCCTGCCTGGCTGGCCTTCGCGCCCATCCCCGGCGATGTCTGCGCAAGCATGACCTCGCCGGCTCCGGCGGCGCCCCCGGCCGCCAATCCCTGATTTTCCCCAGTCGGCTTCCATGACCACCCAACGTATCGACGCCCGTTTCGCCGCCCTGAAGGCGGAAGGCCGGGCCGGCTTCGTCGCCTATGTGATGGCGGGCGACCCCTCTCCGGCCGAGGCGCTCGAGATTCTGCGAGGCCTGCCGGCGGCGGGCGCAGACATCATCGAACTGGGCTTCCCCTTCTCCGACCCTATGGCCGAAGGTCCGCCGATCCAGCGCGCCGCGCTGCGCGGTCTGAAGGCGGGGCTGACCCTCAAGGGCACCCTCGATCTGGCGAAGGCCTTTCGCGAAGGCGATGCGGATACGCCGTTGATCCTTATGGGCTATCTCAACCCGCTGGAAAGCTACGGCCATGAGGCCTTCGCCCGTGACGCGGCGGCCAGCGGCGTGGACGGCGTGATCATCGTGGATTGCCCGCCGGAAGAGGCCGGTCCGCTGACCGACGCCCTGGACGCCCATTCGGTCTCCCTGATCCGTCTGGCCACCCCGACCTCGGACGATGATCGCCTGAAGGTGATCGCCGAACGCACCTCCGGTTTCGTCTATTACGTCTCCGTCGCCGGCGTGACCGGTGTGAAGGAAGCCCAGGCCGGATCGGTCGCGCCCGCGGTCGAGCGGGTCCGCAAGGCGTCCGGGCTTCCGGTCGCCGTCGGCTTCGGCATCAAGACGCCGGAACGGGCCGCCGAGGTCGCGCGCGTGTCCGACGCCGTCGTCGCCGGCTCGGTGCTGGTGGACGAAGTCGCCGCTGCGCTTGAAGCGAACGAACCCGCCGCCCCGCGCGTTCTGGCCCGGGTGCGCAGCCTCGCCGATGCGGTGAAGGGTGCGCGCGCGGCAGAAACGGTCTAAAGCGCCCCGATGGTCGACAAGAACAAACCCCAGCAGGACAAATCCCAGGAAAAGCGCGGCGGCTGGCTGTCCCGCTTCGCCCCCGGCGTCCGCAAGATCGTCAGCCGTCGGGACACGCCCGACAATCTCTGGGTCAAGGACCCGGACAGCGGCGAGATGCTGTACCGCTCGGACCTCGAGAACGCCCTGTGGGTGACGCCCTCGGGCCGTCACATGCGCATCGACGCGCCGACCCGGCTGCGCGTCACCTTCGACGGCGGCCAGTATGAGTCGATCGACACGCCCGACGTGCCGGAGGACCCGCTGAAATTCTCGGACGGCAAGCCCTACAAGGACCGCCTGAACGCCGCCCGCAAGGCCGCCGGCCGCAAGGACACCATGGCCATCGGCTTCGGCCGGATCGGCGGCGAGACCGAAGGCGCGGACGCCGTCGTCATCGTCCAGGACTTCACCTTCATGGGCGGTTCGCTCGGCATGGCGGCGGGTGAGGCCTTCATCGCCGCCGCCCGCGCCGCCGTGGCCCGCAATGTGCCGCTGGTCTGCTTCACCGCCGCCGGCGGGGCCCGCATGCAGGAAGGCGCGCTCAGCCTGATGCAGATGGCACGCACGACGCTGGCGATCCAGGAACTCAAGGCCGCGCAACTGCCGTTCGTCGTGGTCCTGACCGACCCGACCACGGGCGGCGTCACCGCCAGCTACGCCATGCTGGGCGACGTCCATCTGGCCGAGCCGGGCGCCCTGATCGGCTTCGCCGGTCCGCGCGTCATCGAGGCGACCATCCGCGAGAAACTGCCGCCGGGCTTCCAGCGCGCCGAATACCTTCAGGAGAAAGGCATGGTCGACAAGGTCGTCGCCCGTGACGCCCTGCCGGAAACGCTCGGCCAGATCCTGTCGATGCTGATGGGCGGGAAGCGCCGGGCCGCCTAGACTCGCGGCCATGGATTCCATCTCCGAACGCCTCCGCGCCCGGCACCCCCAGCGCATCGACCTGTCGCTGGGACGGATGCAGGCCCTGTGCACGGCGCTGGGCGATCCCCAGCATCGCCTGCCGCCGGTCATCCACGTCGCCGGCACCAACGGCAAGGGCTCGACGGTCGCCCTGCTGCGCGCCATCGCGGAGGCGGCGGGGCTGAAGGTCCACGTCTACACCTCACCGCATCTGGTCCGCTTCAACGAGCGCATCCGGCTGGCCGGCGAACTGATCACCGATGAGGCGCTGAACGCCATCCTCGACCGGATCGAGGCGGTATCGGGCGAGGCGACCGTGTTCGAGAGCACCACCGCCGCCGCCTTCGTCGCCATGAGCGAAACGCCGGCGGATCTGGCCATTATCGAGGTCGGTCTCGGCGGCGTCCTGGACGCCACCAATGTGATCGAGCGGCCGCTGCTCAGCCTGATCACCCCCGTCGATCTGGACCATGCGGAGTTTCTCGGCACGTCCCTGCGTGGCATCGCGGTCGAGAAGGCCGGCATCCTCAAGCCGGGTGCGCGCGGCCTGATCGCCCGTCAGTCCGAAGAGGCCATGGCCGCGATCGAGGTCGCCGCACAGGCTGTGGGCGCGCCCCTGACCGTCATGGGCGTGGACTTCGACGCCTGGGCCGAACGCGGCGGCATGGCCTTCCAGGATCAGGAGCGTTTCCTCGACCTGCCCGCCCCCGCCCTGACCGGCGGCCACCAGATCGACAACGCCGGACTGGCCGTCGCCGCGGCGCTTGAACTGGACCTGCCCGAGGCGGCGATCATCGAGGGCCTGAAGACCGTGCGCTGGCCTGCCCGCCTGCAGCGTCTGACCGCCGGTCCGTACGGCGAGGCCGCGCGGGCGGCGGAGGCCGAGCTCTGGCTGGACGGCGGGCATAATCCGCATGCGGCGCGAGCCCTCGCGACGGCGCTGGCCGAGCGTCAGGCGAAGGCGCCGCGCCCGACGGCCCTGATCGTCGGCATGCTGGGCAACAAGGACGCCGGCGGCTTCTTCGACGCCCTCAAGGCGTCGGACGCGACAGTCTTCACCGTCGGCTTCGAGGGCGCGGCCGCCGAACCTTCCGCGCTCGCCGCGGTGGCGCGGGGGCACGGACTGGCGGCGACCGCCATGTCGACCGTGCATCAGGCGCTCGACCAGGCGCTGCGGCTCGGCGCCGGCCGCATCGTTATCTGTGGGTCGCTGTATCTGGCGGGCGAGGTGCTCGGCGCATCGCCGGAGACCTGGCCGGTCTAGCGATCCGGCCCCTGATCAGCTGTTGGGACCGATTGGACCGCCGCCGCCGGGCTCGTCCGGCAACCGCATGCGCTGGTTCTGGCGCATGAACTCGCGGGTCTGCTGGTCCTGGATGCTTTGTCTGGACACCGTCCGGCAGACGCGCTGCTGGAAGTTGGATCCCGTGGCGCGCTCGAAATTACAGACGCGGCGCGTATCCGGCTCGCCTTCGCGGCGGGCTTCCGAAGGTGGCGGCGCGGCGGCGATGACGGAAACGGCCTGACCGCCTCCCGTCGCCAGCGTGACCGCGAACAGGGCGACCAGCATGAACACTCTCCCGAGAACAACCTCAGGATAGAAGAACACCGATCGCCCCGATCTGCAAATCGGGGTCCGAAGACCCCGAAAGCGTCAGGCGGCGGGCGCCTCGATACCGGCCTCGGCCAGCCATTCTACGATCTTGCCCTTCGGCATGGCGCCGACCTTCATCGAGGCCATCTGGCCGTCCTTGAACAGCATCAGGGTCGGGATGCCCTTCACGCCCAGCTTCGACGGGACCATCGGGCTGTCATCGATGTTGACCTTGGCGATGGTCACCTGGCCCTGCAGTTCGTCGGCGATCTGCTCCAGCGCCGGGCCGATCTGCTTGCACGGGCCGCACCACTCCGCCCAGAAATCCACCAGCACCGGCTGGGACGCCTTCAGGACGTCGGTTTCGAAGCTTTCGTCGGTGACCTTGACGGTGGCCATGGGGATTGTCTCCTGAGCGATCCGGGCCGGACCGCATTGCATGAAATTCGACCGGTGAATCTAGCCTGATTCCGGCCTGTTGCAGCCGATGTGGGATGTCCGGCCGTTCAAATCAACGCTCATCCTTCGGCGAGAGCCTTCACGATCAGATGATCCGGGACCGGCATGAGTTTCGGCCCGTCCGTCCAGACCAGCGCCGCCTCCACCCGTCGATCGGGGTAAAGCTGTCTCAGAACGGAGACATAGACCGCCAGCTGCAGCACATAGGCGGGGTCGGCATCCTCGATCCGGTCAGGCGCGGGACGGTTGGTCTTGTAGTCCGCGACCAGAACCCGCTCCGGCGTCACCACCAGCCGGTCCATCCGACCGGACACCGGCACGGCGCCGACCCGTCCCGTCAACGCCACCTCCGGCCGCGATCCCGCACCGAAGACCGGCGCGAACCGGGCGTCATCCAGCACATCGAAGGCCGCGCTGATCATCTCGCTGCGTTGTTCCTCCGACAAATCCCGCTCGCGGGACAACAGTCGCACCGCCGCCTCGGATCGCTCCGCCGGATCAATCTCGGGCAGACGTTCCAGCAGCCGGTGGATCAGGTCGCCCCGCCGGAAGCGGCCCAGCCCCCCGGCGCCCGTCGCCAGCGGCGACGGCGCGGGCAGCCTCAGGATCTCGTCCATCTTCGACGGCGACGCGATGCGGGCGGCCGGGTCAGGCGCGGGCGAGACCTGCGCCCAGTCCGGCGCAGCGGTTCTCCCGGCCGCCGCCACGCCCTGCGGCGGCAGGCGCGCCGGGTCCACACCGAACCGGCGCACGCCGTCCACCGTTCGCACCTCGCCGCCCAGCCCGTCGAAGGCCGCCTGGATCACGTCCCACCAGCTGCCCTCATCGAAGCCGGCCTTGATCCGACCACTGCCCTTGCCCATCACCACGATCCGGTCCCGGGCGCGGGTCAGGGCGACATAGAGCAGACGCAGGGTCTCGGCGTCCGTCCGCGCCTGACGGGCGTCCCGCGCGCCGCGAGAGGCCTCGCAATCCTCCTTCGAACTGCCCGGACACATCAGCCAGGCCTCGGCGCCGTCCGGCAGGGTCACCGGCATCAGCGACGGGCCCTGCGCCTTCGCCCGGCTGGTGGTGTCCGGCAGGATGACGATGGGCGCTTCCAGCCCCTTGGCGCCGTGCACGGTCATCACCCGCACCTCGCCGCGCGGCCCTTCCAGCTCGCGCTTCACCTCGACATCCGCCGCCTCCAGCCGCGCCAGACAGGTCTCCAGGTCAATGGCGCCCCGGTCCTCGGCGGCCAGCACCTGATTGAGGGTTTCGTCGATGGCCTCCTCGGCCTCCCGGCCCAGTCGACGCAGCACCCGCGCCCGGCCGGACAGGCCGGTGTCATCGACCCGGTTCAGCAGGGCCGAGAAGAAGGCGAACGGATCCCGGTCCCGCATGGACAGGGCGAACTCCAGCATGTCCCGCGCGCGGGACCACTCCGGTCGCTCCGCCGCCCGATCCCTAAGTTCGCGCCAGAGCCGTCGGCGTTTTGGATCCGCCCCGGCCAGGGCGAACAGCCCATCCTCGTCGACGTCGCAGAACGGACTGCGCAGAAGACCCGCCAGCGACAGGTCGTCCTCCGGGAAGAGGACAAAGCGCGCGAGGGCGATCAGGTCGTCGAACAGGATGTGGGACGACAGCTTCAGCCGGTCCGCCCCGGCCACCGGCACCCCGGCGGTCTTGAGCGCGCGGATGATCTCCTCGAAGGTCGCGTCGCGCCGCCGCACAAGGATCAGGAAGTCGCCATAGCCGGACGGTCGCAGGCCCCGCGACTTGCGATCATACACCGCCGCCCCGCTCTCGACCTGCGTCCGGATCATCCGCGCCAGGTCCGCCGCCAGCCGCTTGCGGGCCGATCCGGCGGTCTCCTCGTCCACAGGGGCGTCCCACGCCTCCCGATCCGGCCCCTTCACCTCCTCGTGCAGAGGCCACAGATCGACACAGCCGTGATCAGCCTCGCGCATTGCCCGGTGGGTCGGCACCGCCGCCACGCTTTCCCCGACCAGCGCCCGCGCCCGCTCCGGCCCGGCGAAGACCGCATCCACGAACCTCAGCACCTCCGGCGTGGAGCGGAAGGACTTGGCCAGCTCGACGCCCTCGAATCGGCCGCCCGCGCCCTGAACGATCATGTCATAGCGCTGGGACTCCTGCCGTAGCCGCTCGGGCCGCGCGCCCTGGAAGGAGTAGATCGACTGCTTTTCGTCGCCGACCGCGAACAGGGTACGGTCCAGTCTTTCGCCAGACACGGGTGCGGGCGTGAACCGACTCGCGCCCTCGCCCGCGAAGAAATTCTCGGTCAGGGCCTTGAGAATGTCCCACTGCTGGGGCGCGGTGTCCTGCGCCTCATCGACCAGCACATGCTCGATGCCGCCGTCCAGCTTGTACAATACCCAGGCCGCCGAGGCGCGACGGGTCAGAAGCTCCACCGTCCGCGCGACCAGGTCGCCGAAATCCAGCGCGCCGCTGTCCGCCTTGGCCTGTTCGTAGAGCCGTGCATGCGCTTCCGCGAGGGTCAGCACATGGATGGTGTCCCGCGCCACCCGGACCCGTCGCACCCGCTCCAGCGTGGCGACGTACTTCATCTGAAGGTCGGCCAGCCAGCCGCCCGCCGTCGGCGGCGCCTTGGAGGTCGCCATCGCCTTGCGTGGCTCGCCCGCCGTCAGGAAGACATCGGCGATGCCCGCGAAGCTCCAGTCGGCCGCCCGCATCCGGTCGGCGCATTTCTGGTCGTTGGTGCCGCCGGTCGCCATGGCCGAGGCCACGTCCAGCCACTCGTCGCGGTCGAGGAAGCGGATGAAGTCGCCCTCCAGCCCCTCCACCGTGTCGTCCGGATGGGCGCCGACCAGCATGTGCGGCCCCGGCGCCGTCCCGGCGACCACCCGGGCCACATAGTCGGCCAGCTTGTCCCGGTCGGCCTCGATCATCGCCAGCAGGGACTGGAACGCCCCCCAGTCCAGCTCGACCGCGAAATGGCTGTAGGCCTGACCGATCCGGCCGTCCGCGTCACGCAGCGCTGCTCGCGCCAGCTCCTCGCGCGCGCCATGCGACAGGGCCAGCGCCGCCTGATCCTCCAGCACGGTGAACCCCGGCGTCACCCCCGCCTCGATCGGGAAACGCCGCAGCAGCTTCTCGCAGAAGGCGTGGATGGTCTGGATCTTCAGCCCGCCCGGCGTCTCCAGCGCCTTGGCGAACAGGCGGCGGGCGTCCGACAGCTCCGGCCCGGACAGGCTGGCGGGATCACGCCCGTCCAGATCGGCCAGCGACTGGGCCAGCCCGGCGTCGTCCATGACCGCCCATTCCCCCAGCCGGTCGAACAGGCGCGCCTGCATCTCGGCGGCGGCGGCCTTGGTGTAGGTGACGCACAGGATTTCTCCCGGCTGCACCTCGCGCAGCAGCAGCCGCGCCACCCGGTCCACCAGGGTCGAGGTCTTGCCTGAGCCGGCGTTGGCGGTGACGAAGACCGACTGGCCGGGATCGGCAGCGGCGATCTGGGCGGGGTCGGGCAGGATGCGCGCGCTCATTCGGCCTCTCCCCCGTCGTCCCCGACGACGTGCCATTCCCACACCCGGGCGAGGTGATCGTAGTTGCCGCCGAAATTGCCCATGAACTGCGGCGCGACCCAGCTGAGATAGGGCGTCGCCTCATCATCGAACCGTTCGATCCGCGCGGTCAGCCCGGCCAGCGCCGCCTGCGACAGGGCCAGGGCCTCGGCGCCCGAGGCCCGCACCGCCTTCACGCCCGGCTCCTTGCGCCCGACGACGCGGACATAGGTCAGTTCCTCCGGCTCGACCGGCCCCGAGGTCTTGAGGCCCGCCTCGGCCAGGATCGCGCCGGTCAGGGTCAGCTGGGGCGAGAAGCCGCTCTTCACCTGTTTCGGCGACGGCACGCCGCCCGTCTTGAAGTCCAGCACTGCGGCGCCCGTGGCCGACAGCTCGATCCGGTCAGCCTTGGCCGTCAGCACGAACGGGCCGGCGGGGGCCGTCAGGGTCAGTTCGACCTGCTCCTCGACCCGGATCTCGACGCCTCGCGCGCGCCGCTCGGCCTCGAAGGTCGCCAGCCAGCGGGCGGCGTTGCGCGCCAGCGGCGCCTCACGCGCCATGGCGGCATCCTCGAATCCGGCGCGGGTCAGTTCCTGCAAGAGCAGGCGCTCCAGCTGCTCGGCGCTGTCCTCCGGCATCACGTCGGGCCAGGACAGGATGAACAGCTCCAACGCCTTGTGCACCGCATCACCCCGCGCCAGCGCCTCGGCGGACTGGCCCGGCCGATCCATCTGTCTCAGGTTCAGGACATAGCGCGCATAGACCGCATAGGGATCGCGGACCCAGCGCTCCACCCCGGTCACCGGCAGCTTCCGGGGGCGCCGGTCCACCGGCGGACGCGGAGCCGGGCGAGGCGCATAGTCCGGTCGCGCCGACACGGGCGCATCCAGGGCGCGGGCCTGTTCCAGCGCCAGCGAGGGCCGGGCGATGGACACCGGCGTCTCCGCCGTGTCAGCGCCCCGGGTCAGCATCTCCAGTCGCCACAACCAGCGCGACTTGACCGCCGGCTGTCCCCCGCGCCGCTCGCAATGGACAAGGATCGCCTCATCGGCGCTGGCCGCCTGCACAAAGTCCTGCGCGGTCTGCCCGAGGCGACGTTCAGGGGGCGGCAGGCCCATTGTCCCGCGCATGGGACGCGACAGGAAGGGATCGGTCGGGGCGGCATTCGGCCAGACGCCCTCCTCCAGCCCGGCGAGGATCATCCGGTCCGCCCGCACCAGCCGGGCCTCGATGGCGCCGAGGATTCTCAGCCGGGGCTGGCTGGCCCCGCCGGTGCGCACCGTCTCATCGGTCAGCAGGTCGTGGACGAGAGCGGCGAAGGCCTCCCGCGTCACCGCGCCCAGCGACGCGCCGCCGTCGATCAGGGCCGACAGCAGGGCGGCCGCCGCCTCTCCGTCCGGCCCGGCCCAGGCGTTCTGCCCGGCTACAGCCTCGATCAGACCGGTCAGGGCCCGCGCGGCCACGTCCAGCGACGCCTCTTCCGTGAACGGCGCCCGCGCCTCCGCTGACAGACGCTCCAGCCGGTCGAGAAGAACCTGCGCCGCCGCCAGTCTCGTCAGCGTGACTTCGGACGCGACGCGCCCGTCATCCCTCGGCTGCCCCGCCTCCAGCAGGGCCCGGCGCGCCCGCGCCCAGTCCCGGCGACGCGGCCCGCGCAAGGCGAAATGCTCCAGCGCCTCGACCGCCCCGGCATAGCCGGTCATCCCGAGGTCCAGCTCGACCTGCGGATGCTTGAGCAGGCCGAGCAGCGTGTGCGGGTCCAGCGGGTCGGCGATGAAGCGAACCGCCAGATCGACCAGCCGACCCGCCGGCATCCGCGACAACGGCTGGCCCGAGGACACGTCGGCGCTGACGCCCCACCGCTCCAGACGGGCCGCGACCCGTCGCGACAGGGCCAGATCGGGCGTCACCAGGGCGCAGGTCTTGCCCGGCTCCTCCAGCGTCTCGCGCATCATCAGGGCGATGGCCGCCGCCGCATCCTCCTCGGCGCGGGCGGTGACCACGGACAGGCCGCGCAGCCCATCGGCGATGGGATCGGCGGACTGGCTGCCCGCCGCCTCGGCCCGCATGGCGCGGATCAGCTGACGCCAGTCATCGGTGGCGTCGGCCGGGCGCAGGGCCTCGTTCAGAAGCCTCTGCCGCGCCTGCCCCCGCGCCTCGGCGACGGGATCGACCGGCGGCCGGAACCACGACCGGACCGCCTCGCGCTCGACCCGCCCCTCCAGCAATCTCCAGAGAGCGTTCTGCGGGTGCTGCTCATTGTCCCCCAACCGGGACCAGACCGTCGGATCGAGGTCGCGATCCAGTCCGGGCAGGACGACGCAGCCCTGCGGAGCCCTCGCCACCGCGGCCAGCACATCGGCGGCGGCAGGGGCGGAGCCGGTCGAACCGGCGGCGATCACCGGCTGCTGCGGCGGACGCTCGCGCCAGCTGGTCGCCAGTAGCCGCAGCAGTTTCGCCCGCCGCCAGGCCGAATCGACCAGCCCCAGCGCTTCAAGCCTTTTTGGCCATGTCTCGGCAGCGAGACCCAGAAAGCGGGCCGATTCCTGCCAGTGCTCGGCCAGATCGCCCTCGACCAGACTGGCCACCCGGCCGATGTCCTCGATCTCCTCCAGGTGGCAGGAGTCCAGGAAGCCGCCCAGGGCGTCCGCCATCTCCAGCGCCCTCAGGGGCGACAGGTCCGAGCGGAACTCCTCCACGATCATCCGCGCCATCTCGAACCGGCGCGTCAGGGGGGCGATGGCCGGAGGCAGGTCCAGTCCCAGTTCGCCCGGCGCGAACGGCGGCTCGTCCTCTTCCAGATCGCCCAGCGGCCGGACCTGCGGCAGCAGGATCGCCCGCCCGCCCGCCTGCTTCGTCAGGGCCCCGGTGAAGGCCCGCGCCGCGCGACGGTTGGGCAGCAGGATCACCGCGTCCGACAGCGCCTCCGGCGGGCGATCCCCCAGCCAGTCCAGCACCCCGGCGGCCAGATCCTCCAGGAACGGCCGGTGCGCATCGACCGCATACCAGCGCGGCGCCTCGCCGACGAACGGATCGAACCCGGAGGTCATTGCCTTGCGCCTATCGCTCGTCGCGCGGCGTCTCGCTGCTTGAGGCGCATCACGCCAGCTTCGCCTCGGCCTCGTCGCGGGCCTGCGGGTCGCCGACGTGCATCCAG
>JAVHYH010000093.1 GCA_031119155.1 Brevundimonas sp. | reverse complement strand
CGCCGAGCTCGACGGTGGTCACGGCCGCGAACCCCCGCTCGGCGAACAGGGCGGCGGCGCGCTCCAGGAGCAGCGCCCGGCGGTTCGCCTTCTGGGTCTCGCGCCACGTCGCCGTCACGGCCCCATCGTAGCGTTCGGTGAACGCTCATTCACCGGAACCCCAGGGCTCCACCGGAACCGCAGGGCTCCACCGGAACCCCAGGGCTTCACCGGAACCCCAGGGCGCTGATTGTCAAGGCCGCTGCGCCGCAGGGCGCTCCCGCCGTACGGTGGCGTCATGACTCAGGAGAAGCGGGCAGAGGACGCGCCCATCGAGCAGGACGCCCCGGTCGGCGGCGACCATCTCCCGGCCTGTCTCGAAGCCGACGCCGGCGGCGACACAGGCATCATGCAGGACGTGAAACAGGGCGGCGCGGTGCACGCCCAGCGCCTGGCGCGGGCGCTTCAGGTCGCTGTAGCGGATGTCGAGGACGATCCGGCCACGCCGGGCCTCGCGTCCGAAGATGTGGTCGATGGGCTGGGCGAAGGCGGCGACGGCCTCCGTCAGGCCGAGATGATCCAGCACCGCCAGACCGGTGGGCTGAAGCATGAAGCCGGCGCCGACCGGACCCGCCTCGTGGAAGCGTTCGAAGACGGTGACCCGTCGCCCCTGCCGGGCCAGCATCAGGGCGCAGGCCAGACCCGACGGCCCGGCGCCGACGACAGCGATATGAGCCGGTCCCACCGTCAGGCCGGGACGAGTTCGATCAGGTCGAGGTTGGATTCGTTCTGCGGCCAGGGAATGACCAGCCGCCAGCGGCGCTCACCCACCCGCTCCAGCGAGGCGACGATGTCGCGGTCGGGACGCTGGCCGTAGGAGTTGGCGGGCGGCTCGGACGCCAGGGCCATCGAGCCGAGCATGACCATATGGCGATCATCCTCGGGGAAGAGCAGGCCGGAGGGGCGCTGGGAGCCGGTCAGCTTGACGAATTTCAGGCCGTTGGGGGTCTGTTCGATGCGGCAGGCGAACCAGCCGTAGACGACATAGCCGAGACCGCCCTCGCCGCCCTGCGAACCCAGTTTGACGGTGCGGCAGCGATAGTCGCCGGCGGGCGGAATGACGGAGGGGCGCTGGGCCTGCGGGTCGATCAGATCGCCGAGGCTGGTCAGGTCGCCGGAGCCGCGCTGGCGGCGGGCCTGTTGCAGGGCGAGGGACCAGGCGGCGTCGCGACGGGAGTAACGGTCACGATCGGAGGCGGTGATGATGCTGCGCCAGTCCCGCAGGGTCGGGGCCGAACCCCCGCCGGACGGCGGCGGAGGCGGCGGCGGGCCCGGCGGCGTGGCGCAGGCGGTGACCGTCAGGGCGGCGCCGACCAGCAGGGTCGACAACCGGAACAGGCGAGGCATGGGCGCTCCCGAAACGCAGGCTGAGGGCTTGGCTCGGGCCTGTTGGACCGGTCCGGACGGCCGCCGTCAAGCGCCCTCGCGTCGCGGGGCGCCCGAAAGCGGCGTCGGTTCAGCGGTTTCCCCCGTCAGGGGAGCCGGATCAGCCCTCGTCGGCGGGGGCTTCAGCCTTGGGCTTGCGCGGCGCGCGGGGACGCTTGGGCGCCGGCGCGGCCTCGCTTTCAACAGCCTCGGCCGGAGCGGCGGCAGGCGCGGTCGAACGGGTCAGGAAGCCCGGCAGGGCGCCGGCGGCGTCATCCGAAGCCTCTTCGCGGCGCGGACGGCGCGGGGCGCGTTCGGCCCGCTCGGGCGCAGCCTCGGCGGCGACCGGTTCGGCCTCGACGGGCGCGGCGGCCTCGGCGCCTTCGGCCGGCGCGTCACCGCCCTCGCCTTCAAAGCGACGGTTGCGTTCGTCACGACGGCGTTCCCAGCGCTCGCGACGGCTTTCGCGGCGACCGCCCTCGCGGGGTTCGCCTTCGCCCTCGGCGCGCGGCTCGCGCGGTTCCCGGGGCTCGCGAGGTTCACGCGGTTCACGGTCGTCGCGGTCGCGCCATTCGCGGCGGCCTTCGCCGTTGTTGTTCTGGCGGTCCTGCTGGCGCTCTTCCTGCTCACGCTGGCGGCGCTCCTGCTCGGCGGCGCGGTCGGCCTCGGCCTGCTGGGCGGCGAGGATGGCGGCGGCCTGGGCGCCGGATTCGTCCTCGAAGTCGATGTCGAAGCCCTGACCGGCCAGCTCGCGCTGGGCGATCTCGGACACCGGACGGGCCGGCTGCAGGGCGCGCAGGACGCGGAAATAGTGCTCGGCGTGCTGGGTGTAGTTCTCGGCCAGAACGCGGTCGCCGGACGCCGAGGCGTCGCGGGCGAGCTGCATGTAGCGCTCATAGACGGTCTGGGCGTTGCCACGGACCTTGATGTTCTCGGGGCCTTGCGAGTCCCACGAACGGTTCGGATTGGTGGCGTTGGCGTTGTTGCCGCCGCCGCCGGGCTTCCTGTTGCGTCCGCGTTGACGCTTCATGCCCTTGAAATCTCTCATCGGAAGCTACCGTGCCTTGATGGGGAGGCGGACCGGGCCTTCAGGGCTCGGTATCCGTCCGGGGGTGTTCCGTCTCGGGCGGGGCCTATTCCCCGCTGGCGATGTGTTCGGAAAGCCGTGTCCCCCGTGGTCCGCCGGGCGACCGGCCCGACCGTCACGGCCCGGAACGCGCGCAAGTCAGGAACCGAAGCGGTTCGAGGCGTGTGTTCTGGAGGGAGACCACGAAGACTTAGCGCGGGTTTGTGGCGTTTCCAAGAGGGTTTGTTAGGAGCCCCTTACTCTGCGCCCCAGGCGCCGGATCGGCGCAGCACCAGAAGCGAAACCCTTGCTCCCGCTCCATCCTCGGGAAGAGGACGCGCAACGATCCAGACATCTTCGGCAAAAATCTCGTCAGGAGTGATGTCGCAGGAGCTTCTGAACGCGCTGCGGTAAACTCTCACCGGCGGTTGGCCGGAACGTTCGAGAATCCCGAACAGATACGGGCGCGAGGGATCAGAGATCTCCGGGTCGCTGCTGCTATCCTCCGGAACATAATCCGTTGTCCGAACGATCCGTCCGAAAAGAACGAGGTCATCCGGCGCAGATCGAGGTTCCTCACGAAACGCCGCAGTGAACTGCGACGACGAAACCCTGCAGGCGACGGCCGGGCCGGCGAAGAGCATGGCGACGCCGGCGACAAGGCAGGCGAGACGAGCCATCAGCCCGCCTCGGGATACATGGGCGGAATGGGGTTGGTGCGCGGGTTCGGGCCGTTGGTGACGACGCGGTCGCGGTCGGACAGGTCCTTGACCACGATGACGTTCTCGAAGCCCGCCGCCTCGAACAGTTCCTTGACCTGCGGACCCTGGTCCCAGCCGATCTCGACGGCGAAGGTGCCGCCCGGCTTGAGGATGCGCATGATCTCGGGGGCCAGCTCGCGATAGGCGACGAGGCCGTCGGGGCCGCCGTCCAGGGCCAGGATCGGATCGTGCTCGCGCACCTCCGGATCAAGGCCCGGAATGTCGTCGGACGGGATGTAGGGCGGGTTGGACACGACCAGATCGAAGCTGTTCTCGGCGAAGCCGGCCGCCCATTCGGTGCGGATGAAGTCGCAGCGGCTGTCGAGATCGAGGTTGGCGGCGTTCTCGCGCGCCACAGCCAGGGCCTCGGTGGAGATGTCGGTGCCGACGCCCTTCGCCGCCGGACGCTCGGCGAGGGTGGCCAGCAGGATGGCGCCCGAGCCGGTGCCCAGATCGACCATGGTGAAGCTGTCCTGCGGCTGGAAGGCCAGCATGACGACGTCCAGCAGGGCCTCGGTGTCGGCGCGGGGGCTGAGCACGTCGGGCGTGACGTTCAGCATGATCTTCCAGAAGCCTTTCTTGCCGAGGATGCGCGACACCGGCTCGCGCTTCAGGCGGCGGGCGACGTAGCTGTCCAGCGTGGCCTGCTGCTCGTCGGTCACCGCCCGGTAGGGGTCGGTCAGGATGTCGGTGCGCGAGCAGTTGGCGGCGACCTCCAGCAACAGGCGGGCGTCGATCGAGGGGCTGTCGATCTTCGCGGCCTTGAGATCGGCCTGGGCGGCCTTCCAGGCGGTCAGCAGGGTGCGGGCGGGAGCGGCGTCGGTCATGGCAGGGGCTTGGACCGGACGGCGCCGGATTTCAAGCGTGACCCATCACCTTCACCAGGAGGGATCGTTCCATTCGGCGATCCCGCCTTCACGCGCCCAGGTCACGAAGCCCTCGACGGTCCGGTACTGAACCACCATCCACTTCTCCCCACAGACCGCCTCGAGCGTCTCGGCGCTCATGGAACCGTCGCGAACTGGCGCAAGACGGGCGTCAGCGGGCGCCTGCCCGGAGGCGACAAGCGTGCCGTCGGTGAGGAACCCGCTGACACTGAGCATCAGACTGGTCCCGGCCCTGCAATCCACTTCGTATCGCGCACGATTATAGTCGATCGCGTCCGCGCCGAGGGCGTGCCGGTCCTGATAGACATCGAGGATCTCGAAGGTCTTTCGATCGCCGGCCCCGGCGACGGACGGAACATTGACCGCGCGGATGTACTCCGGCTGCGCGGCGACCGGAGACCAGCTCTGCGCCGTCTGGGCCCGGACCGAGCCCGCGGAAACGACAAGCATGGCCGCAGCCATCAGCAGGACGGACTTCATGAAAACCCCCGTTATCCGGAGACCGTAAGCCGGGCGTCGCCACTCCGGCAAGACGAAAAGCCGGGAACGCCCGGCCAGCTTGACCGTTGTCGGGCGGATGCAGCGTCAGTCGGGCAAGAAGACCGGAGCGGGTCTGTGGGGCGTCATGGGCGCCGTGGTCGGCGGGCTCGCCGCCGGGGCCGGAGCCGCGCATCTGCTCTACACGCGCGGCCACAAATACGGGCTGGAGCTGAGACCCGAGCGGCCAGAGCCCCTGCCCCCGGCCCCGCCGACGCCGGAGGATTTCGAGGCCAAGGAGCCCGGACGCGGCCGCATGGCCCAGCGGCCGGAGCATATTCCGCACAAGGGCTGGACCGACATCTTCTGGCGGGTCGGCGGCGCCTATTTCGGCGACCGGGTCGGCTTCGTCGCGGGCGGGGTGACCTTCTTCGTCGTCCTTTCCCTGTTCCCGACGCTGGCGGCCTTCGTGACCATCTATGGCCTGTTCGCCGATCCGAACGGGGCGGTGGACCGGCTGCAGTTCCTCTATTCGGTGCTGCCCGGAGGGGTCGCGGAGTTCCTCGGCAAGGAGATGCAGCGGCTGGCCGAGAACACCAACACCGAGCTGACCTTCACCCTGGTCTGGACGTTGGCCCTGTCGCTGTGGACGGCCAACGGGGCGATCAAGGTGCTCTTCTACGGCCTGAACATCGCCTATCACGAGGTCGAGCGGCGCAATATCGTTCGCTACAACCTGATGTGCATGGCCTTCACAGTGTCCGGCCTGCTGGCGGTGCTGCTGTCGGCGGCGATGGTGGTCGGCGTGCCCGTCGTGCTGGGCTTCCTCGGACTGGATGACGAGTGGGGCTATCTGGCGCCGTTCCGCTGGCCGGTGCTGCTGCTGATCTATATCGCGGCCCTGACGGTGATCTACCGGTTCGGACCATGCCGCCAGAAAGCCCGGTGGCGGTGGCTGACGCCGGGCGCGATCTTCGCGGCCCTGCTGAGCCTGGGCCTGTCGCTGGGCTTCAGCTGGTACATCGGAACCTTCGTCCGCACGGCCTCCTACGGCCCGCTGGCGGCGATGATGGGTTTCCTGCTGTGGACCTGGCTGACGGTGCAGATCGTGCTGATGGGCGCCGAGCTGAACGCCGAGATCGAACACCAGACGGCCATGGACACCACCACCGGCGATCCGCAGGCGATCGGCCAGCGCGGCGCGGTCGTGGCCGACACCGTAGGCCCGCGCCGGGGCAGCCCCGCGGCGCTGGCCTTCACCCTGAAGCACGCAGAAGCCCTGTCGGACCGGCTGCTGAAACGGCGGATCCGCAGCCGGGAATAGGGCTCAGCCGAACTCGGCTTCCAGATCGGCCAGACGCGCGGCCTGGTCCTCGGCGATCAGGGCGTTCAGCAACGGATCGATGTCGCCTTCCATGATCTGGGGCAGGCTGTGCAGGGTCAGGTTGATGCGGTGGTCGCTGACCCGGCCCTGCGGATAGTTGTAGGTGCGGATGCGCTCCGACCGGTCGCCCGAGCCGACCTGCGACTTGCGGGCGTCCGAGCGGGCCTGATCCTTCATCTGGCGCTGCATGTCGTACAGGCGGACGCGCAGGTTCTTCATCGCCTTGTCGCGGTTCACATGCTGCGACTTCTCCGACGAGGTCACCACGATGCCCGAGGGGAAGTGGGTGATGCGCACGGCCGAGTCGGTCTTGTTGACGTGCTGGCCGCCCGAGCCGGACGAGCGATAGGTGTCGATGCGGATGTCCTTGTCGTGGATCTCGATCTCGACATCCTCGACCTCGGGCAGGACGGCGACGGTGGCGGCGGACGTGTGGATCCGCCCCTGCGTCTCCGTCGCCGGAACGCGCTGGACCCGGTGGACGCCGCTTTCGAACTTCAGGCGACCG
The DNA here is from genome assembly GCA_031119155.1 of Brevundimonas sp. GTDB lineage: Bacteria > Pseudomonadota > Alphaproteobacteria > Caulobacterales > Caulobacteraceae > Brevundimonas. The sequence continues at coordinate 5,319 of JAVHYH010000093.1, read as the reverse complement.
AAGACGCCGTCGCCGGTGACGGTGGCGATGATTTCCTTGTAGCCGCCGGCGTCGCCCTCGGTGGCGCTGTCGACCTCGACCCGCCAGCCGCGGTTGGAGGCGTAGCGCGAATACATGCGGAACAGATCGCCGGCGAAGATGGCGGCCTCGTCGCCGCCGGTGCCCGCGCGGACTTCCAGCACGGCGGAGGCGTTCTCGTCCGCGTCGCGCGGGGCCAGCAGCAGGGCGACCTCGCGCTCCAGCTCGGGCAGGCGCTCCTTCAGCGCCTGAAGCTCCTCGGCGGCCATGTCGGCCATCTCCGGATCCTCGGCCATGACTTCCAGATCGGCCATCTCGGCGCGGGACTTCGCCAGCCCCTGCACGGCGTCGGCGACCGGCTTCAGCTCGGCGTGCTCTTTCGACAGGCGCACGATCTCGGCGCCGTCGCTGGCCGCGCCCATGCGCGCCTCCACCTCGTGGAAACGGTCGAGCACCTGATCGAGCCGGGCCTGGGGCAGTCGCAAGGGGAATATCCGATAGTGGCTGGGCCGCAGCCTTTAGCGCGGGCCGCCCCGCCGTGTCGATGCGCGCTCACATTCGCATCAGTCATCCGTGAACGGCGCAACCTTTGCCGTCCGGCCTCATTGGGCGATGATCGGCGCCTGTTGGTGCGACAGACGGGGCATTCATGGAAACCTTCCTGCTGTTTCTGATGGTGGGGCTGCTGGCGCAGGCGGTCGACGGGTCGCTGGGCATGGCCTACGGCGTGGTGTCGAACACCGTGCTGCTGGCCGTCGGCGTGCCGCCCGCGACAGCCTCGGCGACCGTCCATGCGGCGGAGGTCTTCACCACCGGGGCCTCGGCCAGTTCCCACATCCTGCACAAGAACGTCACCTGGAGCCTGTGGGTCCCGCTGGTCATCGCCGGCGTGATCGGCGGCGCGCTGGGGGCCTATGTGCTGGCAGGCATAGACGGCGACGTCATCAAGCCCTTCATCCTCGCCTATCTGACGATCCTGGGCATCTGGATCGTGCTGCGCGGGTTCCGGGACAGCCAGCCCCGCAACATTCCCGGTTTCTGGGGCGCGCCGCTGGGACTGATCGGCGGCTTTATGGACGCCATCGGCGGGGGCGGCTGGGGCCCGACCGCGACCACCGCCCTGGTCGGCGCCGGCAAGGATCCGCGCCGGGCCATCGGCACGGTCAATGCGGCGGAGTTCTTCGTCACCGTGGCCATCTCGGCCACCTTCGTCTGGGCGCTGGTCACCGGCCACTGGGAAGACGCCGGCGCCCTGCAGGATCACGCCGCGGCGGTCGGCGGCCTGATCGTCGGCGGCCTGATCGCCGCCCCCTTCGCCGGCTGGATCGCCAAGACCGTGCCGACCCGCACCCTGACCTTCGTGGTCGGCGGCCTGATCATCCTGCTGGCCGGTTTCCAGGCGCTGCAGCTGTTCGATGTGATCCCGTAGCCCCAACGAAAAGCGGGGCCGCCCGGAGGCAGCCCCGCTTCAGTCTCTCGCGAGAAGGATGGATCAGCGCGCGCCGGCGCGGAAGCGGGTCAGGAAGGCCTTGATGTTCTCCTGGATCGACTTCTCGTTGGCCATCCGCAGACGCTCGACGCCGGCGAAGGCGTCACCCATCTTGGCGGTGCCCGAGGCCTGGATGGTCTCGTTGAAGATGGCCTGGCCGTCGCGGCTGACGGTATAGCGAACACGGCTGGTGACGGTCATGTCGAAGCCCATGGCCGGCTGGTCGAGGCCCATCAGGGCGACCTGCACGGTCAGCGGGCGACCTTCCTCACCGATGTAGCCGGCCGCGGCCAGCGATTCCTGCACAGCGGTTTGCAGCGCCTCGTTGGAGACCTGCGACGCCCACATCGGATCGGTTTCGCTGCCGCCGACGGCGGTCACCGAACGCACCGAGTGGTAGCCCACATCGCCAGGGGCGGCGACCAGACCGTCGGTGGCGGTCAGGATCATGGCTTCAGGGCGCGACGGCGTGGCGCAGGCGGCCAGACCCATCAGGGCGGTGATGGCGACAACCGGGGCGAGGCGACGGGACAGGCTGGACAAAGACATCGGATATCCTGGGTGAGTTGACCGAAAACGGGCATCCCCAGGAGGCGCAGACAGGGACAAAACGCGGGGGCTCTGCATCGCCTTCGGCGATCCGGAACTCCCTTGCGCAAACCTGGATCGCCCCCGATCCGGACCGCCCCCCGGCGCGCCCTGAACAGCAAAGTCGCACCGCGTTTGACGAGCGTCAATCGCCCAAAGTGAGGCTTGCGGCGCCCGGCGGAACCCGGCTACACGAGCAGTGATTTTCGGGGGAATTTCCATGAAGAACCAACTGCTCGCGCTGGCTGGCGCGATGATGCTCACCGCCTGTGCGAGCGGCTCCGGCAGCGCGCCGATCCAGCCGCTGCCCCAGGCCCTGCGGACGGGCGCGCGGGTCGTGACCGTGAATGTCGACAACATTCCCGAGCGCGGTGTCAGCGCCGAGTTCGAACAGGTCTTCGAGTCGCGCGTCCAGACCGCCCTGAACGCCTGCGCGACCGGTCAGCAGCCGCTGACGCTCGAGATTTCGCTGGACACCTTCGACCGGGCCAATGCGGCGATGACCTGGCTGATCAGCGACCAGAACAGCATCGCCGGCATCGCCCGCCTGAAGGACAGCTCCGGCAATCTGGTCGGCGAATATCTGATCCGCCGCGTGTTCACCGCCGGCGGTCTGGTCGGCATCGCCCTGATGGCCCAGGCCGAGGAACAGATGAGCGACGCCTTCGGCGAGGAGCTCTGCAAACAGGCGTTCGGCGCCGGTTCCTGAGCGATCAGGCGGGGCGGGTTTCCGCGAAACTCGCCCTCGCCTCCAGCGCCGCCTGAAGCGCGACCAGACGCGGGCGACCCGTCTGCCAGTCGAAGTCCGGATGGCGGAAGCTGATCCAGGTGACCGCGACGCCGGCGGTCAGCGTACCGATGTGGAAATCGTCCGCCGACAGGTCGGCGGCCTCCAGCGCATCGAGCGCGCGGTGCATGTGGGTGGACCAGCGCTCCATCCAGGACGGCGACCGCTCGCTCTCGTGACGACGCTTCTCCAGCACCAGCTTCACGCCCATCTCCAGCAGGCCGTCGGCCGTGGCCTCGATGCGGCGCACGCGCAGCCGGTCCGGGCCGCTCTCCGGCGTCAGGCGCGGGCCGGAGCCCACCATGTCCAGATACTCGCAAATGATCGGACTGTCGTTGATCGGCAGGCCATCCTCGGCGATCAGCGACGGCACCTGCACCAGCGGATTGGCGGCCAGCAGCTCGGCGGCGTTGGCGTAGGGATCGACCACGATCTCCTCGACCGCCACCCCCTTCTCACGCGCGACGATCCGGCATTTGCGGGCGAAGGGCGACGGCGTGGTGATGTAGAGCTTCATCATCTCAGCGGCGCTCGATGGCGACGCCCTCGGGCGCGGTCAGGGCGTTCAGGCGCGCCTGCGCCGCCGCATCGTTCAGGGCGTGGGCGCGCATGAAGTCGGTCGTCGTCTCCGCGATCAGGGCGAAGTCGGCGGCGTCGGCATTGCCGATCAGGCTGTGGTCGCCGCCCGCGAAGGTCAGCAGCATCTTGTCGCCGGCGGGGCTGTTGTCGAAGGATGCGCGGTGGTCGCGAGCATCGGTGACGAAGCCCGGCACCAGATCGGCGTCGCCGGTCACCATCAGGACCGGCGTGCTCACCGTGGCGAAGGTGGACGGCGTGACGATGTTCGGGATCACGCCCGGCGACGAGAGGGCGACGACGACCTTCACATCCGGATCGGCCTGCGGCCCGGCGGCCGTGACGGCGCCGGCCTCCATCAGGGCGTTGAGCGAACCGAACGAGTGGCCGGCGGCGATCAGCGGCTTGCCGGGATGGCTGGCCTTCACATAGCCGCGCACCACCGCCAGATCGACGATGCGGGTCAGGAAGATGGTCTGCGGCGTGGCCGAGGCGCGGTCCGGGTGCAGCATGGAATCGGTGTGCATCGGCGCGACGACCGTGAAGCCGTGGGCGACCCAGTAGTCGATGATGCGGTGATAACGGGCCGGATCGCTGCCCCAGCCGTGGCCGAACAGGATCACCGCCTGCTCATTCTCCGCCTGCCAGACGCTGACGTCGATGGCGCGGCCGTCCGGCGCGGACAGGGACACATGGGTGGCGGCGGAGGCGGTCGCGGCCGTCGCAGGAGCCTGCTGGGCCAGGGCCGGAAGCGCCGCGACGCTCCCCAGCGAAAGCGCGAGAACGAACGCGGCTGCGGTGCGACGGATCATGGAACTCCCCCCAAAGGATACTTCGCCTGACTAGCGCAGCGCGACGAGGCGCAACAGTAGCCATGCGCTTACGCCCACGGTCATTTATGCGACGGACGGATACCGACGACTGGCATGCACGACCGCCAGAATGCGGACGTCGTCACCACCGACGCGGTAGACCGGAATGTAGTTGGGAAGGACGACCAGTTCCCTCGTGCCGATGACCCGGCCAGGGCGATACAGGTCGGATGCGCTCCCAAAGTCGCAGCGGCCTCGAAGAGACGGTTGACGATGCGGTCCGCCGCATTCGGGTTGTCGCGGGAAATGTATTCAGCGATGGCGTCGACATCGCCGAAGGCCTCCTCACTCCAGACGACCGGGAGCATCAGGCCTGTTTCTTGCGATTCCGCTCAATCGTCGCCTTCACGCGACGAACCACGTCTTCGTGTGGGATGCCGGGCGAGGAGTTGGTCAGGGCCGCGGCGACCTTGGCACGAAACCAGAGATCGTGGGCCTCGGCCTCTTCGGTCGTGGCGAACTCCGAAACGATGGGATCGAGCTTGGCCATGCCGGGATCATGCGCCTCCGGGAACCCCGCCGCAACTATTCAGCAGCGACCTTCTCAGCCGCCCGCGCCGCGTCCAGCTCAGCGGCCTTGGCTTCGACCTGGGCGACGATCTCCTCGATCATGCCGTCGTTGGCCTGTTTGTGGGCGATCTTGCCGTTCAGGTAGACCATGCCCGCGCCCTTGCCGCCGCCGGTGAAGCCGACGTCGGTGTAGAGCGCCTCGCCCGGGCCGTTCACGACGCAGCCGATGATCGACAGCGACATGGGCGTGGTGACGTGGGCCAGCTTCTCTTCCAGCACCGCCACCGTCTCGATGACGTTGAAGCCCTGACGGGCGCAGGACGGGCAGGCGATGATGTTGACGCCGCGGTGACGCAGGCCCAGCGACTTCAGGATGTCGAACCCGACCTTGATCTCCTCGACCGGATCGGCGGCCAACGACACGCGGATGGTGTCGCCGATCCCGGCCCACAGCATCGAGCCCATGCCGATGGCCGACT
>JAVHYH010000092.1 GCA_031119155.1 Brevundimonas sp. | reverse complement strand
CCCCTGTATTCGTCAGCGTCACCCTGAAGGTCGCAGGCAGGACGCAGGCTTCACCGACCCACTCGGCCTCCAACTGGAACTGCGCCGTCTGCGCCTGCGCGGCCGGCGCCGCCATCACCACGCCGGCGGCGATCAGAACGGTCCTGCGAAGGCGGTGAAACGTCATGGTGCTCTCCTCCACCTTGACTGCCATGCCCCCCGCCCCCTATCCAGCCCCCATGTTCGCCCGCGCCACCCTGACCGGCCTGTATTACCGCCCCTCGATCTGATCGAGCGGCCCGCGAACCCCTGCGCCGCATCTGCCGGCGCGCAATCCCCACAAGACGCTCGCCGGCTTCCCTGCTAACGGAGCCCTCATGAGCGACCAGACCTTCAAGTCCGACTTCCTGCGCACCCTTCAGGAGCGCGGCTACATCCATCAGATCACCCATCCGACCGAGCTGGACGAAGCCGCGTCGAACGGCGTGGTCACGGCCTACATCGGCTTCGACGCCACGGCGCCCAGCCTGCACGTCGGCAGCCTGATCCAGATCATGATGCTGCGTCGCCTGCAGCAGGCCGGGCACAAGCCGGTCGTCCTGATGGGCGGCGGCACCACCCGCGTCGGCGATCCGACCGGCAAGGACGCCTCGCGCCCGCAGCTCACCGACGAGACCATCCAGGCCAACATCGACGGCATCCAGCAGGTCTTCGCCAAATTCCTGACCTTCGGCGACGGCCCGACCGACGCGGTCATGGTCAACAATGACGAGTGGCTCTCGCAGTTCGGCTACATCCAGTTCCTGCGCGACTTCGGCACCCACTTCACCGTCAACCGCATGCTGGCGTTCGACTCGGTCAAGCTGCGCCTCGAGCGCGAACAGCCGATGACCTTCCTCGAGTTCAACTACATGCTGATGCAGTCGGTGGACTTCCTGGAGCTGAACCGCGCCCGCAACGTCACGCTCCAGATGGGCGGCTCGGACCAGTGGGGGAACATCACCTCGGGCGTCGATCTGGTCCGCCGCGTCGATCAGAAGGCCGCCTTCGGCCTGACCACCCCCCTGCTGACCACGGCCTCGGGCGGCAAGATGGGCAAGACGGCGCAGGGCGCCATCTGGCTGAACGCCGACAGCCTGAGCCCCTACGACTACTGGCAGTTCTGGCGGAACGCCGACGACGCCGACGTGGGCAAATTCCTGCGCCTGTTCACCGACCTGTCGCTGGACGAGATCGCCGCCCTCGAAACCCTCGAAGGCGCGCAGATCAACGACGCCAAGAAGGCGCTGGCCGACGCCGCGACCACCATGCTGCATGGCGCCGAAGCCGCTGCGACCGCCCGCGCCGCCTCCGAGAGCGCCTTCGAGAAGGGCCAGTTGTCCGCCGACCTGCCGACCGTCGAGATCGCCCGTGACGAGGTGATCGGCGCCATGCTGGCCGCCGTCACGACCAAGGCCGGCCTCACCGCCTCCAACGGCGAGGCCCGTCGTCTGGCCCAGGGCGGCGGCCTGCGCCTGAACGATGAGGCCATCGCCGACGGCGCTCGCCTGATCGAGGATGCCGACGTCAACGCCGACGGCGTCATCAAGCTGGCCGCGGGCAAGAAGAAGATCGTTCTGGTGAGGCCCGTCTGATGACCGACATCACCGAAGGCATGAAGGCCCCCGCCTTCGACATGGCCATCGCCGACGGCGGCCGCGTTACCCTCGCCGGGCTCAAGGGCAAGGCCGTCGCGGTCTACTTCTACCCCAAGGCCGACACGCCCGGCTGCACCACCGAGGGGCAGGACTTCTCGGCCCTGATCGACCAGTTCGAGGCCGCCAACACCGTGGTCATCGGCGTCTCCCGCGATCCGGTGAAGAAGCTGGCCCGCTTCGCCGAAAAGCGTGAACTGAAGGTCGTTCTGGCCTCCGACGAGCCCGAGGACGTCACCCTCGCCTACGGCGTCTGGGTCGAGAAGAAGCTCTACGGCCGCGAGTATATGGGCATCGAGCGGGCCACCTTCCTGATCGACGGCGAGGGTCTAGTCCGTCGCGTCTGGCGAAAGGTTTCGGTCAAGGGCCACGCCGCCGAGGTTCTGGCCGCCGCGCAGTCCCTCTGACCCGCGCAGATACGCCTGTCAGGCGAAGAATGGCCTCATAACGCGTCGTTCTTCGCCTCAAGGCCGCCCAGCGTAGTTAACAAGTCGTGAAGAGGCTTGTCGTCTCTCCACAGCCGTGGCTGATAACGCCCCGGACGTGGGGGCGTTTGAGTATGAGTGAGCTGGAAGCTGAAGGCAGACAGTCGCTGATCGGGCGGTGGTTCCCGACGCGGTACCTCTATCTGCGTGACGGCGACGACGTGAAGGCCTGGGCGCTGACGCCCGGACGCCAGATGACCGCCGCCATCGGCGCCGTCCTGCTGGGCGGCTGGATCCTGATTGCTTCGGGCGGCTTCGCCCTCGACATGGTGCGCCAGAGCCAGGCCGACCAGACGGTCGCCCGCAGTCGCGCCGAGGCCCAGCGCCTGAACGCCGACCTGCAGGCCCGGCTGGACTCCGCCGTCATCCGCATGAGCTCCAGCAGCGGCTCCATCGACGAGATGGCGCATCTGGTCGAACGCCGCCACGCGGCCCTGACGCGGGTCATGGGCCTGTTCCAGGGCGTCGACGGCGCCCAGCAGGCGCTGACGCCCGCCCCTGCCCTCAACGCCGACCGCAACACGCCGCTGCAGCGCGTCGTGGCCGTGCGCATGGATCAGGAGCGGCTGATCGCCCGGGCCGAGGCTGTGGCCAGCACCCGCGCCGAGCGCCTGCGTCTGGCCTTCCGGCTGGCGGGCCTGAACCCGGCCGCCTACGCCGCCAACGACACCGCCCTGGGCGGACCGCTGATCGAGGCGCGCGATCCCCGCGCCCTCGCCGCCGTTCTGGACGTAGACGAGGCCTTCGCCCTGCGCATCCAGCACGCCTCCGACAATCTGAACGACATGCGGATGTTGGCCGATGCGTCCGAGGGTCTGCCCTTCCGCCGTCCGACCAACGCCCGCACCACCTCCGGCTACGGCGTTCGCTTCGATCCGTTCAACGGCCGCCCGGCCGTGCATCAGGGTCAGGACTTCGCCGGTCCCCTGAACACCCCTATCCACGCGACGGCTCCCGGAATCGTGTCTTTTGTCGGCGTTCGTTCAGGGTATGGCAACGTCGTTGAGATAGACCACGGTCGCGGTTTCAAGACCCGTTTCGCCCATCTGAACTCCATGGCCGTGCAAACGGGCCAGCGTGTCGCGCTTGGCCAACGCATCGGCGCCATGGGGACGACCGGACGCTCCACCGGCGTTCACCTGCACTATGAGGTGTGGATGAACGGCCGCCCGCAAAACCCAGCCCGCTTCATGAGAGCCGGAGACCAACTTGTTCAACAAGACTAAATCCCCCGCCCCGCAGCCCCAGTCGCGCGCCGACACCGGCTCCTCCATCCCGCCGCTGCCGGATCTGCCGTCGCCCGGCGCCCCGGCCGCCGCGACCACCTCGCCGCGCCCGGCTACGCCCGCCGTCGCCCAGCGCGGCCTGTCGACCCTGTCGTCCGATCTGCAGTTCGAGGGCAACGTCTCGGGCGCCGGCGATCTTCAGATCGACGGCCAGGTGAAGGGCGACGTCCGCGTCGGCCGCCTGATCGTCGGCGAGACCGGCGCGGTCGAAGGCAATGTCGCCGCCGACTATGTCGAGGTGCGCGGCCGTGTCGTCGGCGCCGTCTCGGGCAAGCAGGTCAAGCTGATCGCCACCGCCTATGTGGACGGCGACATCACCGCCGAACAGCTGTCGATCGACATCGGCGCCTACTTCCAGGGTCGCGTCCTGCAAGGTCGTCGCGAGGCTCCGGCCCCCGCCGCCCCGGCTCCGACGCCGCGCCCGGTCGAAGCGGCCCCGCAGGTCATCGACATGAAGCCGCCCGCCGCCTGAGGCGACTGAAGGCTCTGAAACACGAAAGGCCCCGGATCACTCCGGGGCCTTTTGCTTTGGTTCGGTGCTGGCTGAGGGCCGCCTCGCAGGACAGCGCGTCCAAGTGGTTAGTGGCCAGTGATCAGTGGATGTCGTGGCCGACGCCGGCGGGGATGGGGTCAGGAACCGCTCTTGATCCGGGCCAACCACTAGTCACCAATCACCAATCACTTTCCGGCAGTTAGACAGCCGATTTCACTCCACCGTAGAACCGCGCGTCTCGCCCACGCGAGCGGCCAGCGCCGCGCCCATGAAGGCATCCAGATCGCCGTCGAGGACGCCCTGGGTGTCCGAGGTTTCGACGTTGGTCCGCAGGTCCTTGACCATCTGGTACGGCTGCAGGACGTAGCTTCGGATCTGGTGACCCCAGCCGATGTCGGTCTTGGCGTCGGCCAGCGCCTGGGCGGCGGCCTCCCGCTTCTGCAGTTCCAGCTCGTACAGACGAGCGCGCAGCATCTTCCACGCCTGTTCGCGGTTCTGGTGCTGCGAGCGACCGGCCTGACAGGCGACGACCGTATTGGTCGGCACGTGGGTCAGGCGCACGGCGGAGTCGGTCTTGTTGATGTGCTGACCGCCCGCGCCGGAAGCGCGGTAGGTGTCGGTGCGCACGTCCGACGGATTGATGTCGATCTCGATCGCGTCATCGACCACCGGCGACACACCGATCGAAGCGAAGCTGGTGTGGCGCTTGGCGGCGGCGTCATAGGGGCTGATGCGGACCAGACGGTGCACACCCGATTCCGACTTCAGCCAGCCATAGGCGTTCGGACCGGTGATCAGGATGGTGGCCGACTTGATGCCCGCCTGTTCACCCGATTCCTCGGCCTCGATCTCGACCTCATAGCCATGGGCGCGGGCCCAGCGGCTGTACATGCGCAGCAGCATGCCGGCCCAGTCGTTGGACTCGGTGCCGCCGGCGCCGGAGTTCACTTCCAGATAGGCGTCGTTGCCGTCGGCCTCGCCGGACAGCAGGGCTTCCAGTTCGGCGCGGGCGGCGCGGTCCTTGATCGCCTTCAGGTCGGCGCGGGCGCCGTCCAGGGCGGCCTCGTCGCCTTCCTCATCCGCCATGTCGGCCAGCATGACCCCATCCTCGAGGCCCTGCTCCATCTCCTTGACGGCGTTGACCTGGGCTTCCAGTCGCGAGCGATCGCGGCTGACGGCCTGGGCCTGTTCGGGATTGTCCCACAGCGTCGGATCCTCGACGCGGGCGTTCAGCTCATCGAGCTTTCGAAGCGCGACATCCCAGTCAAAGACGCCTCCTGAGCAGAGCGATGCTCTGCTCGATGTCGGCCTTCATGGCCTCGACATCCGGTCTCATCGCAATCTCCGGCGATACGTAAAGTGAGGCGCGGACATAGAGCGCGCCGGGCGAAAGGGAAAGGGCCGAAGCCCCATCCCCCTAGTACAGACCGTCCAGATCGGCGGCCGGCTCCTTGCGGGGCGGGGCCGGCGTGGTCGGCGGCGGCGTCGCGGGCGACGTCTGGCCGGTGGCCTCCTCCTCCTCGCGACGCAGGATGTCATTGTAGTTCTGCGGCCCCAGCGGAATCTCGGGCGCGGGCGCCTGCTCTTCCTCGCGGCGACGCTCGGTGCCGGGTCGGAAGGCTTCCTCGATGCCGTTCACGGTGCGGAAGATGGCGTTCTTGGGCCGCACGAAGGGACGGGCCGGACGTTCGCGCAGGGCGACCTGCATGAACTCGTTGAACACCGGCACAGGGCCGGTCGCGCCGGTTTCGCCCGAGCCCAGCGGCCGGTTGTCGTCGAAGCCGATGAAGACCCCGACCACGATGTCGGACGAGAAGCCGACGAACCAGGCCGAGCGATACTCATTGGTGGTGCCCGTCTTGCCGCCGACCCAGCGACCGAGGCCGCGGGCGCCGGTAGCGGTGCCGCGCTGGACCACGCCTTCCAGCATGGAGCTGATCTGATAGGCGGTGATCGGGTCGATGACCTGCTCGCCACGGCCGTCCAGACGGGGCGACTCCTGCCCGCTGAAGGCCCGACCGCAATCGCGGCAGCGACGCTGGTCGGCGCGGAAGATGGTCTCGCCGTCGCGGTCCTGCACCATCTCGATCAGATAGGGGTTCACCCGGCGACCGCCGTTGACGAAGGCGGCGTAGGCGGCGGTCAGCTGGTAGGGCGTAGTTTCCCCGGCGCCCAGCGACACCGACAGGTTCGGCTCCATCTTGCCGACGCCCATCTTGTCAGCCAGCGCGACGACGTTCGTCATGCCCACGTCCTGGGCCATGCGCACGGTCATCACGTTGCGGGACAGCTCCAGACCCCGACGCAGGGTCTGCGGGCCGTAGTATTCACGGCTGTAGTTCTCCGGCGTCCAGCGCCCGCCATTGGCGCCGCCGGCGAAGCTGATCGGGGCGTCCAGAATGATCGAGGCCGGGGTGTAATCCCCCTCCAGCGCCGCCGCATAGACGAAGGGCTTGAAGGCCGAGCCGGGCTGGCGACGCGCTTGGGTCGCACGGTTGAAGCTGGACAGGCCGTAGGAATAGCCGCCGACCATGGCCAGCACCCGGCCGGACTGGGGTTCGATGGCCACCAGGGCGCCGTTGACGCGCGGCACCTGCTTCAGGGCGTACTGGCCGTCCCGGCGCTCGACGAAGATCAGGTCGCCGCGCTTCAATGGACGGTTGGCGTTGGCCCAGGCGGCGTCGGCGGTCAGCAGATAGCCGGTGTTGTCGTCCTTGGCGCTGCGGATGCGGACGCTGTTACCGGCCACGTTCTCGACGGCGGCGGCTTCCCAGCTGCGACGCTCGGGCGGACGGGTGCCGCGCAGGGCCTCGGCCTGCCAGCCGTCGGCAAAGTCGGTCGTGCCCCAAGCCCCGCGCCAGCCGTGGCGACGGTCATAGTTCTCCAGACCCTTCATCAGGGCGTCGCGCGCCGCCGACTGCAGCTTCGGATCCAGCGTGGTCCGCATGTAATAGCCGCCGCGGTTCACCTGTTCGGCGCCGAACTGGCGGATGGCCTGACGACGGGCTTCCTCGACGAAGAAGTCGGCGTCGGCGTACTGGGCGCGGCGCGGCGCGTCCTGCGCGGCCAGCGGACGAGCCTGCGCCTCGGCGACCTGCGCCGGGGTCAGGAAGCCGTTGTCGCCCATCTCGCCCAGCACCCAGTCGCGACGCCCCTTGGCGGCGTCCGGATGGCGCTTGGGATGGTAGTTGTTCGGTCCCTTGGGCAGGGCGGCCAGGAAGGCGGCTTCGTCCGGCGTCAGCTGGGCCAGCGACTTGCCGAAATAGTTGTAGGCGGCCGCGGCCACGCCATACGAGCGGTAGCCGAGGAAGATCTCGTTCAGATACAGTTCGAGGATCTGCTGCTTGCTGAGCGTCGCCTCAAGGCGGTTGGCGAGGATCGCCTCCTTCACCTTGCGGTTGATGCTCGATTCGTTGGTCAGCAGGACGTTCTTTGCGACCTGCTGGGTGATGGTCGAACCGCCTTCCAGACGCCGTCCGGTAGCCGCGTTGAAGACGTTCTTGAACATCGCCCGGCCCAGACCCGACACATCGACGCCGCCGTGTTCGAAGAAGCGGCTGTCCTCCGCCGACAGGAAGGCCTGGATCACCGGCAGCGGGATCTGCTCGTAGGGCACATAGATGCGGCGCTCGTCCGAGAACTCGCCGATCAGGGTGCCGTCGCCCGCATAGACCCGCGTCGCCGTCGCCGGGCGGTAGTCCGCCAGCTCGGACGCGTCCGGCAGGTCGTGGAACAGCCAGGCGGCGTAGATGGTCACGACCAGCCCCGCGAGCGTGATCGCGCCCAGCAGGCCGACGCCCGCCAGCACGAACCACCGTTCGGCGATCTTGAGACCCTTGATGTTCGGAAGGCGCGGCTGCGGCATGGAAACCGCTTTAGCCCGCGTCGGTCCCGTTCGCCAGAGCGCCTGTGGATGCCGAGGCGCGACGTTCCAGCTCCTGTCGCGCCGCGGCCACGACATCGGCGTCCATGTCCGACTGCCCGGACATCCAGCGCAGATAGTCCCCCGGGGCTTCGGACCAGCGGCTGCCGCGATGTTTGCCAAACGGGATCTTGTCCAGCCGACGGGGCTCGCGGGTCCACTGGATCATCTGCTCGACCGTCGCCTCCTTGAGCAGATCGATCAGCAGATGGGCCGTGACCCAGGCGTCCGGTCCCGCCCGGTGCGCCGGATTGGCGAGAGCCGGATCGAGTCGCAGCTGCCGCCAGTAGCGCAGCACCTGATTGGAATGTCCCGGCGCCTGGGGCCAGACCGCCTTGGCCGAGCGTACCGTGCAGATCCACGGCAGAGCGCCGTGCGCCGTATCGGCGATGAAGCCGCGTTCGAAATTGGCGGCATGGGCCACCATCACATCGGCGGGTTCGGCGAACATCTCGCGCAGCGCGTATTCGTCGCAGTGCGGATCAGCCTCGCTGAAATCGTCCGGCGTCAGGTGATGCACGGCCATGGCGTGAACCGAAATCTCGCCGCGCGGCCGGAACAGCTTCGTCACCGGCGGCAGGGCGCGCCAGCCCTCCCCGTCCCTCACGACATCGACGATGCCGACCTCGATGATCTCGGCGGTCCGGTCTCCACCGGAAGTTTCAAGGTCCACGACACGCAGGCGCATGGCCCCCAGATAGTCGCTTCCGGCCGCTTCCGCGACCTTTGACCTCAGGGCTGGCCGGCGTCGCTGTTCGAGGCGATCTGCAGGGCTCCGGTCGGGGCGGCGAAATAGGCGTCGATGCCCGCCGCCACGGCCCGCATGAGGCGACGACGCGCGCGGGGATCGGTCAGCAGGCGCTCGTCTTCGGGGTTGGTGATGTAGCCCATCTCCAGCAGCACCGCGGGCACGTCCGGCGACAACAGCACCGCAAGACCCGCGTCCCGGTGGCTGCGGCGCAGCAGCGGATGGTTCGCCGCCTCGATCTCGCCCAGCAGGCTGCGGGCCAGCACCGCCGAGCGGTTCTGGGTGGCGCGCTGGGTCATGTCCAGAAGGATACGGTCCACAGAGGCGTCACGGCCCGGCAGGTTCAGGCTGCGGTGCCAGTTTTCATCGCGGGTGATCTCGCGCACGGCCCGGCCGGCGCCCTGTTCGGACAGGGTATAGACGCTGGCGCCGCGCGTGGCCGGATCGGCGATGGCGTCGGCATGCAGCGAAATGAACAGGTCGGCCCCGGCCTGACGGGCGATGGCCGGACGGCGGTTCAGGCCGACGTACACATCGCTGTCCCGCGTCAGCCGCACGCGATAGCGGCCCGAGCGTTCCAGCTCCTGCTTCAGCGCCAGCGCCGCCGCGAGGGTGACGTCCGCCTCCTTCGCCTGCGCGCCCAGGGCGCCGGGGTCGCGACCGCCGTGTCCGGCGTCGATATAGATAAGGGGACGCTCGGCCGGACGCGGGGCCGTGCGCGGCGCATTGCGGCGCGGAGCCGTCGGCGCGCGGCCGGTGGCCTTCAGGTCGATGACATAACGATAGTGGTTCACCCCGTCGCCGGGCGGCAGCAGGAAGCGGCGCTCGATCTCTGCGCTGGAGGCCAGGTCGAGCTCGACCCGAGAGGCCCCGCCCGCGCCGGCCACGCGATAGCCACGCACCAGCCCCAGGCCATTGCCCGACATGCCACGCGGCGCGGCCACGCCGGACAGGGCCACGACGACCCTTCCGTCCGATCCCGGCTGGATCACCTGTCCGCGCGAGGTCCGGTCCAGATCGACCACGACGCGGGTGCGTTCGGCGTCGCCGCCGAAGCGGACGCGAATGACCTCGCCCGCGGCCCCTGACGCCAGACCACGCCCCGCGACCAGCACCGCCGTGCAGAAAACGACGAAGGCGAGCGCCGTCATCGCCCACTCCCGGACGCCCCACTGCGACAGCCTGATACGCGACAAGGCGTTCATTGAACTGGATAACCCACCATTGTGGTGAGCCATCCTGCACGAACGTCCTCGCCAACGGGTTAAGGCCGATGCGGCTTTTAATTCACATTTCCAGTGACTATGCTTTGTCCGCTCGCGAATGATCGCGTCCGTCCGCTCAGTCGGGCCGGGACGCGCCCTCCTCGCAGCGCTGCTTTCACTGATCCGAGGATCGCCCGGCCGTCAAAGGCGCCGACGATCCAACGAACCGGGCCCGCAACGCCGCCTTATAGACAGGCGCGGAAGGGTCCAGGACCGAACCGACCCATGGGCGCATACGCCAGCCTCAACCTCCGGTCAGATGTGACCGACTTCGCCCGCGGCGCTCGCCGTGGCGACGAGGCATCGACGGCGCGCGCCACCCTCACCCCCATTCGGCGAGCCGCCGCGTCCCTCAGCCACGCGCTGACCGGACCGGCCCGAGCGCGCCAGAGAGAGACTACCGATGTCAAAGACCATGTTGATCGATGCGGCGCACGCGGAAGAAACCCGCGTCGCGATCGTCGAGGGCCGTCAGGTCGAGGAATTCGACTTTGAATCCCGCGCGAAGCGCCAGCTTCGCGGCAACATCTATCTCGCCAAGGTCACCCGCGTAGAGCCCAGCCTGCAGGCTGCGTTCGTGGAGTATGGCGGCAATCGCCACGGCTTCCTGGCGTTCAACGAAATCCACCCCGACTACTACCAGATCCCGGTCGCCGACCGTGAAGCCATCATGGCCGAGGCCCACTCGGACGAGGATGACCACGACGATCTGGGCCGCGACAGCGACGACGGCGACCACGAAGGCGGTCTGGCCGACGAGGAGCGGCTGAAGCGCCGCCTGATGCGCCGCTACAAGATCCAGGACGTCATCAAGCGCCGCCAGATCCTGCTGGTGCAGGTCGTCAAGGACGAGCGCGGCGGCAAGGGCGCGGCCCTGACCACCTGGCTTTCGCTGGCCGGCCGCTACTGCGTCCTGATGCCGAACACCGGCAAGGGCGGCGGCATCTCGCGCAAGATCACCAACACCTCGGACCGTCGCCGTCTGAAGGCCGCTGCCGCCGCGCTGCAGGTGCCGCAGGGCATGGGCCTGATCATCCGCACGGCCGGCGCCAAGCGCACCAAGGCCGAGATCAAGCGCGACTACGAATATCTGCTGCGCCTGTGGGAGACGATCCGTGAGACGACGCTGGCGTCCAACGCCCCGGCGATGATCTACGAGGAAGAGAACCTCGTCCGCCGCGCCGTGCGCGACATGTTCGACAAGGATTTCGACGGCATCCAGGTCGAGGGCGTACAGGGCTTCAAGGAAGCCCGCGACTTCATGCGGGTACTGATGCCCTCGCAGGCCAAGAAGGTGCACCTCTATCAGGGCTCGCGTCCGCTGTTCGCCTCGAACGGCATTGAGGAGACCCTGACCCAGATCCACCAGCCGGTCGTGAACCTGAAGTCCGGCGGCTATCTGGTCATCAACCAGACCGAGGCGCTGGTCGCCATCGACGTCAACTCGGGCCGCGCCACCAAGGAGCGGAACGTCGAGGCCACCGCCTTCAAGACCAATATGGAGGCCGCCGCCGAGGCCGCCCGCCAGCTGCGCCTGCGCGACCTCGCCGGCCTGATCGTCATCGACTTCATCGACATGGATGAGTCGAAGAACAACCGCGCCGTCGAGAAGGTGCTGAAGGACGCGCTGGCCAAGGATCGCGCCCGCATCCAGATGGGCCGCATTTCGGGCTTCGGCCTGATGGAAATCAGCCGCCAGCGCCGCCGTCTGGGCGTGATCGAGGGCGCCACCGAGGTCTGCCCGCACTGTCAGGGCGCCGGTCGCATCCGCTCGGCGGAGAGCGCCGCGCTCGTCACCCTGCGCGCCGTGGACATCGAGGCCGGCAAGAACGGCGCGGGTTCGGTGAACCTGCGCGTCTGCACCGCCGTGGCCCTCTACATCCTGAACCACAAGCGCGACTATCTGCAGAGCCTGCTGATCCAGCGCGGCCTGAACGTGGTCA
>JAVHYH010000091.1:5876-12050 GCA_031119155.1 Brevundimonas sp. | reverse complement strand
GTTCGGATGCGTCGCAATCCAGGCCTCCCGCTCCACGCTCATCAGATCGGACTCAACCTTCCGGCGTTCGGCCCGCGCCGCCTCGCTCTCGCATCCGCCCGTCAACAGGACGCCGACCAGCAGCCCGAGCAGGCCTGCCGCCCGCCCCGATCTCACTGAAGCACGCCGGTGACGCTCTCCGCCGTCGCCAGTTGCAGCACCCCCATCAGGGTCGCGCGCGTCTCGCCGTCGGCGATGCCGTCCACCTGCGCGGGACGCCAGTGGCGCTGGAAGGCCTCGACGGTCAGCTTCGTCGCCTCGTCGTAGTCTCCGCCCGGCTGCAGGCCATAGCCCAGCCGGTGCAGGCCGGCGCGCAGGACGATCACGCCCAGTCCTTCATCCCCCGGCCCCAGCGGCGCACCAAGGGCGGCGATCCGCTCCGGCGCCGGCTCGAACCAAAGCCCATGGCCCAGCCCGGCCAGCCGCTTCCACGGGAAGCGCTCGCCCGGGTCCTGCTTGCGCTCGGGCGCCAGGTCGGCATGGCCGATGATGCGCGCATCCGGAATGGTCCAGCGGGTGCGGATGTCCGAGATCAGGCTGATCACCGAGGCGATCTGCGCCTCGGGGAAGTCGCGATAGCCGAACTCATGGCCCGGATTGACGATCTCGATGCCGATGGAGGCGGCGTTGCAGTCGGTCTCGCCCTGCCAGGCGCCGCGCCCCGCATGCCAGGCCCGGCGTTCCTCGGCCACCAGCCGGAGGATGGAGCCATCCTCGTCGACGACATAGTGGGCCGAGACCTTGGCCTCAGGATCGCGCAGCCGCGCTACGGCGGCCCCGGCGCTCTGCATGCCGGTATAGTGCAGCACCAGCATGTCCGGCGGACCGCGGCGGGCGTCGAAATTGGGGGACGGGGCGTCCTTGACGATCAGCATGGCGGGACCGGCCTTCAGCGGCCCGTGCGCTCCCAGCCATAGGCGACCCAGGCGTCGCCTTCCTTGCGGGCCTCGATGACGCCGTCGTCCACGCGGCGGTTGCGGCGGGTCATGGTGC
This sequence comes from Brevundimonas sp., assembly GCA_031119155.1. Taxonomy (GTDB): domain Bacteria; phylum Pseudomonadota; class Alphaproteobacteria; order Caulobacterales; family Caulobacteraceae; genus Brevundimonas. Next base: position 11,018 of record JAVHYH010000091.1, on the reverse strand, counting down.
GGCGGGCGCGCAGGGCGATCCCGGCGAAGAAGACCAGCACCGCCGCGATCACCGCGATCACCGCCACGGCCGCGGCGGTCACCACCGCCAGCACCGCGCCGATGGCCATGGCGACCATGGTGGCGATCAGGCCGAACAGCCACACCACCGGTCCCAGCAGTCCGTTGGTCGGACGACGGGCCGAGGCGCCGAAGAGCAAGGGGTCGGAAGGGGTCATTTGGTCACCAGATGAGGCGCTGAGAACAACGCCGGACGCCCAATGTCGGTCCACACAGGCCCGCGGTCAATGCGACGAGGCTTCACAGGCGAGTGTCCGGCCACGCCTGCACGGACCTAATAAGGCTGATCGGCCAGCACCGATGCGCCCGACGCCCGCTGGCGATCGGTCTCGATGCGACGAACCGCCGCCTCAGCCTGCGGGTCATTCATCACCCCGCCGATGCCCACCAGCACCCGCGCCGCCTCGCTGGAGACGCCGAACGCCTTGGACAGGGCTTCCCACGGCGAGCTCGGCTCGGGGAAGCGCTTGAACCGCACGTCCACGTCGGCGCCGATATTGGCCAGCGACTTGGCCTTGGCGATGGCCTCTTCCAGTCCGCCCAGCTGATCCACCAGACCAATCCCGTGCGCCTGGGCGCCGGTCCAGACCCGGCCCTTGGCGATCTCGCGCACCCGCTCGGCGGGCAGACGACGCCCGGTCGAGACGCGGGTGATGAACTCCTCATAGGTGCGGTCGATCTGGGCCGCGAAGGCCGCGCGCTGCGCCGGGGTGAACGGCTGCGAGGGCGAGAAGGCGTCGGCATACTCGCCGCCGACCGACAGGTGGCGCATGTCCACGCCGAACCGGCCCAGGGCGTCGGCCAGCACGAATTTGCCGCCGAACACGCCGATCGAGCCGGTCAGGGTCGTCGGCTGGGCCACGATCCAGTTGGCCTCCGAACTGATCCAGTAGCCGCCCGAGGCCGCATAGTCGCCCATCGACACCACCACCGGCTTGCCCGCCGCCTTGGCCGCGCGCACGGCGGCCAGGATTTGCTCCGAGGCTTCCGGCGAACCGCCCGGGGACGAGACGCGGAAGACGATGGCCTTCACGTCCTTGTCCTCAATGGCTTCATAGATGGCCTTGGCCGTCAGGTCCGAGGCGATGGAGGCGCCGCCGCCGAACGGGCTTCCGCCGTTGTCGCGACCGGTGATGATCGCGCCTTCCCCGCCCACGATGGCGATGGCGTCCTTGCCCGAACCGGCGCGCTCGCCGACGCTGGCGGCATAGTCGCCGAACTCCATGATCTCGGCGTTCCGCCCGGCGCGGCGCTTCACCTCGGCCTCGGCCTCCTCGACCTGGCCGATCTTGTCCACCAGACGCAGCCGCAGCGCGTCCTGCGCCGAATACGGCCCGGCCTCGATGGTCGCGCGCAGCTGCTGCGGCGTCTGCTTGCGGTCCTGCGCCGCATGGGTCAGGGCGCTGTCATAGATGGAGGTCATCCACGCCGTCATCGCCTCGCGGTGGGCGGCGGTGAAATCGCTCTGCGTATATTCGTTGACCGCGTTCTTGTACTCGTAGCGCTGCTCGAACTGGGCATCGACGCCGTACTTCTCAAAGGCCCGCCCCAGGAACACGCTCTCCGCCGAGAAGCCCGCCAGCTGGAAGCCGGCCGTGTTCTGCATCCACAGTTCGGACGCCGAGGCCCCGACCATATAGCTCGACACCGTCGTGCCCACCGGCATGAAGCCCTGACTGTGCGCGATGACGATCTTGCCCGAGCCGCGGAAGCGCCGCACCGCCTGACGGATCTCATCCGCCGCCGCCGGAGTGATGCCGCCTTCCGGCAGGCGGATCAGCAGGGCCTTCACCTTGTCGTCTGCCTGGGCCTGGGCCAGCGTGTCGACGATCTGCACCGTCGACAGCCCCGCCCCGCCGAACACCGCGAACGGGCTGGTCGGCGTCTGGTCGCTGAGGCCCTCGCGCAGGTCCAGTTCCAGCACCGTATTGGACGGGGTCGACGGCTTGGCGCTGACCGAGGCGACGACGATCGACAGGAAGACGAACGGGATCACCACGAAGAACAGGAACAGGCCGGCGAGCACGCCGCCCATGGTCAGGAAGAATTGCTTCATGGGGTCGACACGTCGTCTCAGGCGCGGGCCGGGTCATGGCCACAGTTTGACCATAGGACGGCAGGGCTTGCGGTCAAATGAACGTCGCGTCACGGGCGAATGCGCCGCAGCACGGTTCATGGTGCGCTGCCGAAAGCGTGATTGATGCGCGGCGTCGAAATCCCTATATGAGCCGCCTGCGAGCGGGGGCCTATCGCCCCGCGTTGTATCGGACCGCGCCTCCCATGCTGGTCACGCTTATGAAGGCCAAACTGCACCGCGCCACGGTGACCCAGGCCGACCTCGACTACGAGGGCTCCATCGCCATTGACATGGACCTGCTGGATGCGGCGGGCATCTTCCCGCACGAGCAGGTGGATGTGCTGAACATCACCAACGGCGCCCGCTTCACCACCTACGCCATCGAGGCCCCCCGCGGCTCGAAGGTGATCGGCGTCAACGGCGCCGCCGCCCGTCTGGTGCAGAAGAACGACAAGGTCATCGTCGTGACCTACGGCCAGCTCCCGTCCGCGGAAGCCCGCCAGTGGTCGCCCTCGGTCGTCCTGCTCGACGACGACAACAACATCAAACACAGCGCCTGATCGGGGCCTGATCGCGAGGGCGGCTTGACGTCGCCCTCCGCACGGCCTCCCTTCCTCGCTTCGGAGGAAGACCATGATCCGCACCCTGTCCCGCCTGCGCTGGCCGCTGTACGGCGGCTATCTGCTGCTCACGGTGCTGGCGCTGATGATGGCGTTCACGCCGGGGCTGGCCCTGCTGGGCCTGCCGCCCGAGCGCGTCACCTTCACTCCCGCCATGCTCACCGGCCTGCCCTGGAGCCTGCCGCTGTTCCTGCTGAAGCTCGATTCCGTCACCACCCTCGCCGTCGCCCTGGTCGCCAACCTGCTGAACGTGGCGGTGGGGCTGATGCTGGTGAAGGCGGGGGAATGACAGGGATTAGGGACTAGGGATTGGGGATTAGGAAAGCGGTTTCGGGATCAGGGAGAGCGAGCGTTTCGGCATCGCCTAATCCCTAATCCCTAGTCCCTAATCCCTCTGAACCGCGTCAGCGGTTCAGATCGTACACCCCCGTGATATCGATCCGCACGGTCAGCTCGCCGGCGGCGATCGGGGTCGAGTCGCCCGCCATCTCCATACGCGCCATCGCATACATCGGGCGCGGCGGTTGCGGGGCGTAGCCGCCGCCTTCGGTCAGCGAGCGGATGCCGCCCAGCGGCGTGCCCAGGGCCTGCGAGTACAGGGCCGCCTTGGCCTGCAGGTTGCGAACCGCGATCTGGCGCGCCTGATTTTCGGCCGCCGACGGATCCTTCAGGCCGAAGCTGATGCCGTTGATCTGGTTGACCCCGGCGGCCACCACGGCATCCGCCGTCGAGCCGACCTTGGTCAGGTCATTGATCACCACCGTCACCTGGTTCGAGGCCTGATAGCCGCGCAGGCGGGGCGGGTTGTTCTCGACATAGTCATACTGGGCCGACAGGTTCAGGCCCGAGGTCTGCACGTCGCGCTCGGCGATCCCGGCGCGGCGCAGGGCGGCGATGACCTGGTTCATCTTCGTGGCGTTCTGGGCCATGGCCTCGGCGGCGGTCGGCGCTTCATTGACCACGGCGAAGGTGATGGTCGCCATGTCCGGCGTCGCCTTGACCTCGCCATAGGCCGACAGGTTCAGGCTGGGGCGCTCGGTCACCGCCTGGATGGTCAGAGGCGCGCCGCCCGACGGCTGCGACTGGGCATGGGCGGAGGGCGCGGCGACCAGCAGGGCGGCGGCGGCCATCAGCGCGCCGCCGACGATCAGGGCTCGGTTGGAGACGGCGGGCATCGCGGCGGCGACGGCGGCGGGGCGGTTCATCGGAGAGGCTCCATGAGAGACGGATTGTCGTTGCGAACACCGTCAGCGGCGTTCGTGTTCCAACCATGACCGTAACCGCCTGAACGCGTGGTCAGGGTCCGTTGGCAGGATCCGTTCATCTGCGTGAAATCGCCGACAGATCGACGGCGAAGGCGGGGCGCTCAGGCCCGCCGCCCTGATGCTGCGCTTGGCAACAGCCCCGCCCGCCTGCTAGGCCGGGCGTCCGCTCCGGGGGGCCCGTAGCTCAATGGTTAGAGCCGACCGCTCATAACGGTCTGGTTGGGGGTTCGAGTCCCTCCGGGCCTACTCGGATTTCTGCGCGGATGTTTCAGTTCATTGCTCCGACTGCAACTATCAGTGCACTGCAGAAAGCCGTCATGCAGACTAGGAGGGAAACGGTCTTCCCGCCCGAGACAACTCTCCAGCAAACAGCACCACGAACGCACCAATGTGCAGCGCCCAGCCTTGACTCAACCGCTTCATCGAAGAGGTACTCCTCCTCGCCATACATCGGTTCATCGGGCCATTCATGTCGCCCCCAAAGCGTGGCTTTGAAGGTCGGTTCAACAATGCTCAGCACCAGAGCTAGAACGGCCGAAATACCTGCAACCGCGAAACAATAGCCCGCCTGCTGCAAAGAGGGGCGTGCACCGGCTTCAAGCACCTCAGCCAGCCCAATAAGCGTTGCCATTCCAGAAAAGCTGCCGACTACGGCAAGCTTAGCCAGTCCTTCAAGTTTGTCTTTTGCCGCCTCTCTGGCCGCTTGATCAGCCTGCGTTCGCACCTTCGGAAGTAGACCATTCAGGCGTTCAGACTTTTCATAATCGTTCTTCCCTCGGACCAAGAGCCGGGCGATCAACTTCCAAAACCACATCTCTATCTGGTCTCCTGCAACCAGCTTAAACGAGCCTCACCGCCCCCAGAACCCGCCCCCGCCGCCCCGGCTCCAGCGATCCTCGCCGCGATACCGGTCGTCGCGCACATAGCGCCCGTCCCGGTCGTACCAGCCGTCGCCGTTCTGGTAGTCGTCCCAGCCGTCCAGCGCATAGCCGTCGTCGGCGTACTGCACGCCCAGCATTCCGTCTTCCTGGGCCCACCAGCCCTGCGGGTACGAGCCGCGCGCGCACTCCCAGCCGTCGCCCGGACGCCAGTAGGGCTCGTAGCGGCCGCGATAGCGGTCG
>JAVHYH010000091.1:0-5866 GCA_031119155.1 Brevundimonas sp. | reverse complement strand
GCCTGCGACCAGACGCGGTTGCCGCTGGCCTGCACATTGGCGCGCGGCTCGCGGTAGATCGGGTCGCGCATCCCGGCCAGCACATTGTTGACGATCACGGCGTTGCCCGCCGCGGCGGCGACGCCCACCATCGAGGCCCGCACCCGGCTGTCGGCCAGACGCAGCTCGCCGCTGTACAGCACCACCCCCTTGTCCGAGCGGCAGATACGGCTGCCCTCGATGGAGACCGAGGCCCCCTCGACCACCACGCCCTCGACGAAACCGCAGACGGCCGTGCTGTCGATCTCGACGCGGCCATAGTCGCGACCGGCGCGGACGATCACCCCGATGCTGCGCGGCCCGAAGGCGTTCGGCGCATTGGTGCCCAGCAGGGTGGTCGCCGAGATGCGCGAGGCCGGGCCGGCGCCGGGCGTGATCTCCACCCCCGACTGCGAGCCCTGAACCACCAGCTCCGAGGTGGTCAGCACCGCCCCGTCGGCCACGATGGCCGGGGCGATGGTGCGCGCCTCCATCACCGCATTGCGGATGTCCAGCAGGCCGCCGTCCACATAGATGGCCGCCTCGTCGCCCGCATGGCGGAAGCCGACGCTGTTCATTACGATCTCGGCCCCGTAGCCGACCACGCAGGCGGCGTCGCCCGCGCGCGGCGAGGCGAACAGCACGTCGCGCACCTCGACCCGCACCCCCGACGCCACCGTCATGCAGGGCAGGCCGTCCGGCGCCTGCAGGGTCGCGCCCGGCTGGCGGCCCCAGTCGCGCGGATCAAAGCCGCCCTCGCCGATGATGGTCATCGGCTTGTCGATGTTCAGCCAGCCGACGCAGGCGCCCGCCCGCGAGCGGATCACCAGCGTCCCGCCCGGCCGCACCCGGCGCACCGCGTCCTCGACCGCGCCCGATCCCGGATTGCCGCCGCAGTCGACCAGCACGATCTCCTCCCCGCCGGGCCGCAGCGGCGGCAGGCCGGGCCGCCAGTCCGGACGGTGACGGCGATAGTCATAGCGGTTGCGATCGCGCCTCTGGCTGTACGACCGCACCGGCGGGTCCAGCAGCACGCCGAAATTCGGCCGCGTCTGGCTCTCGACCCGCGCCGCCGTCTGGGACTGCGCGGGTCCGGGGATCATGCTCAGGGCCGCGCCGGCGACAACCGCCGCAACACCACCCAGAAGTCCGAAAGCGGTACGGGTCATGGGGTCACGCCCTCCTTAGCGGCGCTGTGCACGGGACACCTGGGCCAGCACGGCCTGCAGGCGCCCCGCCGACGGGCCGAAGCCCGCCAGGGCGGAATCGATGCGGTAGGCGACGGCCTGGGCCTTGTCCTGATCGGCCACCCCGGCGACGCCCAGGGCGAAGTAGCTGGACATGGCGAATTTGGCCTCGCCATTGCCCTGCCGCGCCGCCTCCTCGAACCATTTGAAGGCGCGGGCGTAGTCGGCGGGCAGGCCGATGCCCTCGGCGTACATCACCGCCAGAACCAGCTGCGCCTCGGACGAGCCGTTCACCGCCGCCAGCTGGATCGCGCGCACCCGCTCCAGATGCGACAGCCGCCCCTCCATGCCGTGACCCAGCATGGCCTCCAGCGTCTCGATCTGCCGTTTGGACAGGTCCTCGGGCCGCTGCGCCGCCGTCTCGGTCACGCCCAGATAGCGCAGGGCGCGGCCCACATGGATGAAGGGCAGCTCGCTCCCCATCCGGCCCAGCGCATATTCCCAGGCGTCGCCGCGCGGACGGCTTTCGTCCGAGAAGGGCACCCCCGACTGCGGCGCGGTGTTGGGATAGAATTCGAACGGCGGCGTCCACTGGCGCGCCTTCACCTCGACGAAGCGCTGGTACTGCGCCCGGCTCGGCGCCGACCGCTCGAAGTCGCGCATCAGCACATAGGCGCCCACGTCGCCGGTCTGCACCGCCAGATAGTTGTAGAGATAGGCGTCCACGTCATTGCGCTGGAACAGGCCCAGCGCCGACGGATAGCCGCGCCGGTTGCGGTCGCGCCCCTGCCCCCGCTCGGCATTGCCCCGGCCCCAGGCCTCGCGCGCCTCGCGATTGTCCTCCGGCTCGCCGAACGGGCCGTACAGGCCGTCATGCAGCCGGGCCAGGGTCCGATACCCCTCGGCGTCCTGGGTCGACAGGATGTAGATGACCCGGTCGCGCACCGCCGACTGCTCGTCCACCGTCATATTGCCCAGCAGCCGGTCCAGCTTGCGATAGGCCTCATGCCGCTCGAACGCGCGGCAGTCGTCATAGCGGGACAGCGGACGCCAGCCGCCCCAGCCGTCGCGGCGCGTGCGGTTGATCGGGGCGTAGCCCTCGTCGTTGGACAGGGCCATCGCCAGCCAGGTCGCCGCCTCGATCGGATCCTCGATATTCTTGTCGGTCGCCTTCACCGCCGAATAGCGCGCGCCCAGTTCCAGCTGGGCGAAGAAGTCGTTCTGGAACGCGCCCCGGCGCAGCGCCCTCAGTCCGGTTTCCTGGGCGTTGAACTCGGACCCGCTCATCGAATCCGGTCGCGGACAGCTGTTGGAAGCCTGCGAGCCCTGCCAGAAGCGGACGCCGTTCCCCCGGTCGCCGCACGACGCCATCGCGACCGCCGTCAGCGCCAGCACGCCCGCCACCCCGGCGATCGCCAGCGGCGCGCGCACCCCGCGGGACCGCGAGCGTTGTCCGTGTTCGCCGTCCGCGTCCGCCATAGCCCCTCACACCCCTGTCAGGCGTATTTGCCCCTGCGCCTCAGCCCCGGGACCGCGACGGTCCAAAAAGGTTAACGCGCTGTCAAGGTTAACGCCGTTCCGCGACAAAGCGTTGCCGCAACGGGTCGAAATTGTGGCGTTATGCGAGTTTTCCACCGAAATCAGCGCCTTGGCCACTCGCCTGTCAGGCGAAAACCCCACCCTCGCTTCCGCCCGGGCCACCGCCTATATGCGAGCCCACGCCCGCCGGAGTTTGCCTCATGTCCTATGTCGCCCGCGACGACCGCCCCGCCGACAAGGCCGCCCGCTATGCCGAGGTCGAGGCGGAAATCCTCGCCGTGCTGGACGGAGAGCCGAACCGTACCGCCCGCATGGCGACCGTTTCTTCCATGCTGGCCGACGCCTTCCCGGCCTTCTTCTGGACCGGCTTCTACGTCGTGGACGAGGCGAAGACCGACGAACTGGTGGTCGGCCCCTACCAAGGCACCCTCGGCTGCCTGCGAATCGCCTTCGGGCGCGGCGTCTGCGGGACCGCCGCCGCCACCCGCACCACCCAGATCGTCGAGGATGTCCACGCCTTCCCCGGCCACATCGCCTGCGACCCCCGCTCGGCCAGCGAGATCGTCGTCCCCGTTCTCGACGCCTCGGGCGCCCTGATCGCGGTTTTTGATGTCGACGCGACCGTTACGTCCGCTTTTGACGCATCGGACCGCTATGCTCTGGAACAGCTGATGGGCAAGGTGTTCGCCGGGACCTGACCCGTCCGGAGAGTCCGGAAAGTCCGCCTTTTCGGACGCCATTTGCGCCATTGTTTTAGTTGATCTTTTTTGACAAAGCCGGACTCAGCGGACTCAATGGACTGCTTTCACCTCACCGGAGTTTCCCATGTCTGACCGCGTAATTCTGGTGACCGGAGGCCACGGGGCCCTTGGTTCCGCCGTCATCCAGGCTGCCCTAGCCGACGGGCTGAAGGTCGCCAGCATCGACCACGGCCGCAGCCATGACGCCGCCGACGGCGTGCTCCAGCTCGGCGGCGTAGACCTGACCGACCCGGCGGAGGCGCAGCAGGCTGTGGCCGCCGCCGCCGATCATTTCGGCCGCATCGACGCCCTGCTCAACATCGCCGGCGGCTTCGTCTGGCAGACCACCGATGACGCCGCCCCCGCGTGGGAGAAGATGTTCGCCCTGAACCTCTCCACCGCCCTGAACGCCAGCCGCGCCGCCCTGCCCTGGCTCAAGGCCTCGGAGGAAGGCCGCATCGTCAACGTCGGCGCCAACGCCGCCCTCAAGTCCGCCGCGGGCATGGGCGCCTATGCCGCCTCCAAGTCCGGCGTCCACCGCCTGACCGAAAGCCTGGCCGAGGAGCTCAAATCCACGTCGGTGACGGTCAACGCCGTCCTGCCGTCGATCCTCGACACCGAACAGAACCGCAAGGACATGCCCGACGCCGACCCGTCCAGATGGGTCGCCCCCGCCGACCTCGCCCGCGTCATCCTGTTCCTCGCCTCGCCGGAAGCCCGGGCGATCACGGGCGCGCTGGTGCCGGTGACGGGGAAGGTGTGATCGTCAGATCCATGAGGTCCGCCCTCTTCCTCCCCGCCAGCAACCCGCGCGCCATCGAAAAGGCCCGCACGCTGGACTGTGACGTCGCCATCCTCGATCTCGAGGACGCCGTCGCGCCGGAGAGGAAGGCCGACGCCCGCGCCGCCGCCGTTCAGGCCCTGCGCGACGGCGGCTTCGGCCCGCGTCTCGGCGTCCGCATCAACGGGCTGGACACCGAGTGGGGCGCCGACGACCTCAAGGCCCTGTCCGGGGCCGGCGCGACCCTGATCGTCGCGCCCAAGGTCGATGACGCCGACGCCGCCCGCGCCCTGACGGCCGCCCTGCCTTCGGACGCCGTCCTCTGGGCCATGATCGAGACGCCCCGCGCCCTTCTGAACCTCAACGCCATCGCGGCGGTCGAGCGGCTCGAGGCCCTCATGCTGGGGGTCAACGATCTGGCCGTCGGCCTGCGGACCGGCCCCTCGCCCGACCGCGAGCCGTTCAAGCCCTGGCTGGCCGCCACCGTCGCCGCCGCCCGCGCCCACGGCCTGCTCGCCCTCGACGGCGTCTACAACCGCTTCACCGACCTTGAGGGCTTCGCCGCCGAATGCGCCCAGGGTCGTCTCTATGGCTTCGACGGCAAGAGCCTGATCCACCCCTCCCAGATCGCCCCCGCCAACGCCGCCTTCGGCCCGTCCGCCGAGGAGATCGCCCACGCCCGCGCCGTCATCGCCGCCTTCGCCTTGCCGGGATCCGCCGGCAAGGGCGCTATTCCAGTCGATGGCCGGATGGTCGAGCGGCTGCATCTTTCCGAAGCCGAACGTGTCCTCAGCCATCTCGACCGGGATCGCTGACGGGCCTATCTATCGGTCCTGAATAAGAACGGACGCCGGTTACAGGCGCCGCAGGGAACGTACCGAGTGACCCAGAACGCCGTCATCGCCGCCACCGGGCTGTTCACGCCCGACCAGTCCATCTCGAACGAAGAACTGGTGACGGCCTACAACGCCTACGCCGACCGCTTCAACGAACGCCACAGCGCCGAGATCGCCGAGGGCGACGTCGCCCCCCTGACCCACTCCTCGGTCGAGTTCATCGAAAAGGCGTCGGGCATCAGGTCGCGCTTCGTCCTCGACAAGGCCGGCGTCCTCGACCCCGAGCGCATGGCCCCCAACATCGCCGAGCGCCCGAACGAGGAGATCTCCGTCCTCGCCGAAATGGCCGTCAAGGCCGCGCAGGAAGCCATCAAGGCCTGGGGCAAGCCGGTCAGCGAGATCGGCGCCGTCCTGTGCGCCGCCTCCAACATGCAGCGCGCCTATCCGGCCATGGCCATCGAGATCCAGCAGGCCCTGGGCATCGAGGGCTTCGCCTTCGACATGAACGTCGCCTGCTCCTCGGCCACCTTCGGCATCAAGACGGCGGCGGACTTCATCGCCTCCGGCTCGGTCAAGGCGGTGCTGATGGTGAACCCGGAGATCTGCTCCGCCCACCTGAACTTCAAGGACCGCGACAGCCACTTCATCTTCGGCGACGTGGCCACGGCGGTGATCGTGGAGCGGGCGGAGGACGTCCCACAGGGCAAGGGATGGGACATCCTCGGGACGCGGTTGAAGACCCAGTTCTCCAACAACATCCGCAAC
>JAVHYH010000090.1 GCA_031119155.1 Brevundimonas sp. | reverse complement strand
GGCAGCATGCCCTCGCGGAACTCGGTGATCTGCTTGCCGTCCTTCAGGACGATCGCGTCCTTGCCGACGAGATCGATACGGGAGACGTGGCTGTCGAGGTTCAGGCGGACCAGCGGCCAGTTCAGGCGGGCGGCGACCTGCTCGATATGGGTCGACTTGCCGGTGCCGTGATAGCCCTGAACCATGACGCGACGGTCGAAGCTGAAGCCGGCGCAGATGGCCAGCGTCGTCTGCGGGTCGAAGCGGTAGGCCTCGTCGATCTCGGGCACATGGCTGTCGCGCTCGGCGAAGACCGGCACGGTCATGTCGCTGTCGATGCCGAACAGCTCACGCACGGTGGCGTTGCGATGCGGCTCCAGCGTCAGCAGGGGATCGGGCGTCGAGTCGAGGAGGGAGGTCATGTCGATGCGATTACCGCACCCTCACGGGGTGGTCGAGGCCCCGCCGTCGATGAAACGGCGGGGCTCCGGGAACAGGGCGATCAGACCGCCTTCAGCTCGACGTCCACGTTGCCGCGGGTGGCGTTGGAGTAGGGGCAGACCTGGTGGGCCTTCTGGATCAGGTCGTCGATGACGGCCTGGTCGAGGCCGTGGTCCGAGACGGTGATGCCGATATCCAGATTGAAGCCTTCACCACGGGTGTTCGGGCCGATGCCGACGCGGGTGCTGATCTTTGTATCGGGACCAACCGGCGTGCCCGCCTTGCCCGAGACCAGACGCAGGGCGCCCATGTAGCAGGCGGCGTAGCCGGCGGCGAACAGCTGTTCCGGGTTGGTGCCCGCGCCGCCCTTGCCGCCCATTTCGGCGGGCAGGGACAGCAGGACGTCGATCTTGCCGTCGTCGGTGGTCGAGCGGCCTTCGTCGCGGCCGCCGCCGGTGGAGCTGGCGTGGGCGGTATAGAGAACCTGCATCAGAAACTCTCCTGTAGCGCCGTCGCGAGCGGCGAGTTGTTTATCGCGATAACGAATAGGTAGGTGCGTCCCGGACGGCTGTCCAGCGGAAAGTTGGCGCGAAAGTCATTATTGTGATAACTAACCCGCATGGCCCGTTCCGCTTCCCCCTCGATCCCGCCGCTGCCGCTCGACGACCAGCTGTGTTTCGCCCTGTATTCCGCCTCGATGGCGGTCGGGCGGCTGTACAAGCCGCTGCTGGATGAAATGGGCATCACCTATCCGCAGTTCCTCGTGCTGACGGCCCTGAACGACGAGGGGACGCTGACGGTCGGCGGTCTGGCGGCGCGGCTTGGGCTGGAGCCGAGCACCATCACCCCGCTGGTCAAACGGCTGGAGGCGGCGGCGTTGGTCGGGCGCAAGCGCGGGCTGAAGGACGAGCGCCAGGTGGAGGTGTCGTTGACCGATGCCGGTCAGGACATCATCGCCCGCACGCCCTGTCTGGCCGAGGCGCTGCTGGGCAAGGCGGGCATGTCGATCCCGGAGTTGAAGGCCTTCAAGGCGCAGGTTCAGGATTTCGGCGCGCGGATCGCGGCGACCGACGCGAACTAGGCCGCCAGTCCCGCCTTCTTCAGCGTCTTGTAGGCCTTGATCACGCGCTGGAGCTTGGCTTCGGCGCCCCGGTCGCCTTGGTTCAGGTCGGGGTGGAAGCGCTTCAGCAGCTCATGATAGCGCGCCTTGACCGCCGCCTTGTCGGTGCGGGCGTCGAGGTCGAGATCGGACAGGGCGGCGCGCTCCAGCTTGCCGATGCGCAGGTCGTCCTGCCCGGCGGGGGCGGTCTGCTCCGCGGTGCGACGGCCGAACAGGCCGAAGCTGTCGCGCCATGAGCCGGCACCCTGATTGTTGGACGTGCCCATCTTGGCGGCGAAGGCGGCGGCTTCACGGGTGAATTTGCCGGCCTGCATCTCCCAGGTCGGGCGACCGCCGGTCATGGCCTCGTTCTCCTGCGCCGCGCGGACCTCGCCTTCACTCATCCCGGCGTAGAAATTCCAGCCCTTGTTGTACTCGCCCGCGTGACGCTGGCAGAAATTATAGAAGTCGTTCAGCCGCTCGCGCGACTTGGGCGCCCTGGCCGTGGCGGCCTGGCGGCAATCGGGCCAGTCACAGGGCTTTTCGCCCGGTTTCAGGTGCAGGACATCGGCCTCCGCAGCCTCTTCCTCGGGCTTGGGCGGCTTGATGCGCATGTCCTTGAAGCGCGGCGTGTATTGAAAGGCGGACGACATCACACGAAGTGTAGGGCCGAATTAGACCGCAACAAGGACTTGACGATGCCCGAGGGCCCGATCGCGACGATTATCCGCGAGAAACTGACCGCGGGGCTGGCGCCGGAGCGTCTGGACATCGAGGACGACAGCTGGCGTCACGCCGGTCATCACCATGAGGGGGGCATGGACGCCAGGCCCGGCGGCGAGTCGCATTTCAATCTGGTGGTGGTTTCGGCGGCGTTCGAGGGGCAGGGGCGCGTCCAGCGCCAGCGCGCGATCAACGGCCTGCTGCGTGACGAACTCGCCGGACCGGTCCATGCCCTGTCCATCAAGGCCCTGACGCCTTCCGAGGCGGAAGCGGCCTGAATTCGACGAACCAGGTTTGTCATATAACCGTCAGCGTTCACTTCGTCTTAGGGGGTTCCACGTAGCGTCCCCGCCGGGTTGTGCAATCGCATGGCGGGGCAGGGCATGGTTGAATCGGACGGCATCGGCAAGCCCGCGGGAGAACCTGAAGCCGGCGAGGCCGCGCAGGCTCTGCGCGCCATCCTGCAGACCCAGTATCTGCGCTATCTGATCATCTCCAGCTGGGCGATCGGCCTGCTGGCCACCGTCGGCTGGACCGCGGCGACCCTGTGGTTCATCGGCACCCTGGCCGCCGGGACGATCCGCGGCGCGGTGGAAAAGCGCATCAGCCAGCGCGTCGGCACGGGCTGGGGCCTTGTGTTCCCGGCCGTCGCCACCGCCACCACCGCCGCCTGGGCCGTCGCCCCGCTGCTGGCGTGGTTCTCCGGCGCGACCTTCGGCCCCTCGCTGGGGCTGGCCTTCCTTGTGGCCGGTTATGTGCTGGTCTTCGCCCAGCTTCGCAGCTCGCCGCGTCAGGCGGTGATGATTTCGTCCCCCTATGGCGTGGCCGCCCTGATTATCGCCGCCAGCCTGTGGGGCACGCCGGAGTTCTGGCAGTTCCTGGCCGTGGTGCCGTTCACCGCCGCCGGCCTGTTCGTGCTGGTGACCATGACCATGCTGCGCGAGGAGCGCATCCGCGCCTTCCAGGAGCACCAGGCCCATCTGATCGAGGAGCTGGAATCGGCCCGCGACAAGGCCAATGCGGCCAATGACGCCAAGTCGAACTTCCTCGGCGTCATCTCGCACGAGTTGCGCACCCCGATGAACGGCGTCCTGGGCGCCGCCCAACTGCTGAGCGCCACGCGGCTCGAGCCGACCCAGCGTGAATATCTGTCGATCATCCGCAACTCGGGCGACAACCTCCTGAGCCTGCTGAACGACATCCTCGACATGACCAAGATCGAGGCGGGCAAGATGACCTTCGAGGTCGTCGACGTGAACGTCGAGGATCTGGACAAGCGCGTCACCGGCCCCTTCCAGGCCCAGGCCGAGGCCAAGGGGCTGGACTTCGTCGCGATCCGCGAAGGTGAAGTCCCGGCCATCGTGCGCGGCGACCCGCTGCGCGTCTGCCAGGTCATCCACAACCTGCTGTCCAATGCGGTGAAATTCACCGACGAGGGCCAGATCACCTACACCGTCCGGGCTGAGCGTCTGGCGGATGACCGGGTGAAGTTCGACTTCATGATCCGGGATTCGGGCTCGGGCATCGCGCCGGAGGATCTGGAGCGCCTGTTCCAGCCCTTCACCCAGGTCGACGCCTCCTCGACGCGCCGGTTCGGCGGCACGGGGCTGGGCCTGACCATCTCGCGTCGCATGGCCAACATCATGGGCGGCGACATCACGGTGGAATCGACGGTGGGCGAGGGCTCGACCTTCACCTTCAGCGTCGAGGCCGATGTGGTCTGCTGGGCGCAGGCGCAGGAGGCCGAGGCCATCGTCGCCGAGGTCGAGGGCGGCCATTCGCTGAACGTGCTGGTGGTCGAGGACCATCCGGTCAACCGCATGATCCTGGAAGCCTGGATGTCGTCGGCGGGCCATACCTCGGCCACCGCCGAGAACGGCCAGATCGCCATCGAGGCGGCGGGCGAGCAGCGTTTCGACCTGATCATCATGGACGTGAACATGCCGGTGATGGACGGCCTGACCGCCACCCGGGCCATCCGCGCCGGCGAAGGCCCCAACTGCGAGACGCCTGTGGTGGTGCTGTCGGCCTCGGCCCGCAGCGAGGACCATCAGGCCGGTCTGGACGCGGGCGCCGACGCCTATCTGAACAAGCCGATCGACTTCGCGGCCCTGGCCATGGTGATGAACCGGGTCAACGGCGGGCGGGCGGGCATCCAGGCCCTGTCGGCGGTGCAGGAAGCCCAGTCGCGGGCGGCGGCGTAAGCGACCGGCGTTCGCAACCGAAAAGTCCGCCAAAACCGGCCTTCGGGGTTCCAATCCGGGACTCGTGCGTTAGACCCGCCCCATGTCCATTCTCGTCGCTCCCCTGAACGAGGCGGTCGCCGCGGGCCAGAAGGCCGCCGCCATCGACGCCGCCATGATCGCCAAGCTGACCGATATGGCCGGCGACTTCGCGATCAACCTGACCGTCGCCATCCTGATCTTCGCCCTGACGCTGTTCGCGTCGAAATGGGCGGCGAGGGCGGCGCGGAACGGCCTGTCGCGGATGCGCGGCTTCCGTCACGATCCGACCGTGCTCAGCTTCGCCACCCAGGTGGTGCGGGTCATCGTCATCATCATCGGCATGATCGCCGTGCTGCAGCGGCTGGGCGTGCAGACGACCTCGATCATCGCCGTGCTGGGCGCGGCCTCGCTGGCGGTCGGTCTGGCCCTGCAGGGAACGCTGTCCAACGTCGCCTCGGGCATCATGCTGCTGATCCTGCGGCCCTACCGCGTCGGGGACGTGGTCGATGTGGGCGGGATGTCGGGCACGGTGCAGCGGCTGGACCTGTTCACGACCCAGCTGTCAAACGCCAACAACCACAAGATCGTCATTCCGAACTCCAAGGTGCTGAGCGACCCGCTGACCAATCTGACCGGCCAGCAGACCCGTCGCGTCGAGATCCATTTCGGGGTCGGCTACGGCGACGACCTGAACAAGGCGCGCTGCGTGCTGGCGGACATGGCGGCGGCGCATGAGCAGGTGCTGCCGGACCCGCATCCGTGGACCGGCGTCACGGCCCTGCTGGACAGCTCGGTACAGGTGACCCTGCACGCCTGGGTCAAGGTCGAGGACTGGTGGCAGACCCAGGCCGACCTGATGCAGGGCGGCAAGGAGGCGCTGGACGCCGCGGGCATCGAGATTCCGTTCCCGCATCAGGTGGCTGTGCCTTATGGCGATGAGGAGACGCTTCCCGGTTCGGAGAAGCCGATCAGGCCGCCGGCGGCTGAAAGCCGGAAGAGCGACGGGGAAGGATAGCCGTGCGTTACGATTTCGGGTCCGATAACACCGCCGGCATGGCGCCCTCGGCGCTGCAGGGGTTGATCGCGGCCAATGAGGGCTATGCCCGGGCCTATGGCGCTGACGACGTGACCGCCCGGGCCGCGGACCAGATCCGTCAGCGGCTGGACGCCGACGCCGAGGTGCGGTTCGTCTTCTCCGGCACGGCGGCCAATTCCATCGCCCTGTCGATGCTGGCCTGGCCGCATGAGGCCGTGCTGGCGCATCACGCGGCCCACATCTGCACCGACGAGACGGGTGCGCCGGGCTTCTTCGGTCAGGGCGTCGGCCTGATCGGCCTGCCGGGCTTTTCGGGCAAGATCGAGCTGACGGCGCTGCAGGCCGCGCTTGAGGAGCCGGAGGTCGGGCATCGCCAGCCGCCGGCGGCGCTCAGCCTGACCCAGTCCACCGAATACGGCACCGTCTATTCCGAGGAAGAACTGCGCCACCTGATCGAGCCGGTGAAGGCGGCGGGCTATGGCGTGCACATGGACGGGGCGCGGTTGGCCAATGCGGCGGCGGCGGGTTTCGACCTGACCCAGATCGCCCGGCTGGGCGTGGACATCCTGGTCTTCGGCGGGGCCAAGTCGGGCGCCAACTGCACCGAGGCCATCGTCATGTTCGACAAGTCGCTGGCCCGGCGGATCGACAACCGGCTGAAGCAGGCGGGGCAGGTGGCGTCCAAGGGCCGTTATCTGGCCGCGCCCTTCCTCGGTCTGCTGGAGAGCGGCGACTGGGAGAGCGGCGCCGCCCACGCAAACCTGATGGCCCAGCGGCTAGCCGCCGGGATCATGCAGCACACGCCGTTCGTGCTGGCCCATCCGGTCGAGGCCAATGCGGTCTTCGTGCGGATGCCGCCTGAGGCGCACCAGCGGCTGAACGAACTGGGCTGGGCCTGCTACCGCTTCGACGATGGCTCGGTGCGTTTCGTCTGTTCCTGGGCGACGAAGGAAGAGACGGTGGATGCGGTGCTGGAGGCCATGCGCGGCCTCTGACGAGGCGGCCTAAACGGGGGCTGGCGCCAGACTGCTGACAGGAACGGGACCGACGGGTGGCAGTTATGCCAAAGCCGTCCCATGTTGAGGGCTCACGGCGGGGAGCCTTGTTCCGCATGAATGTCCATTCGCCCGTGGCCTCGACCGTCGAGGCCGACATCGATCTGTTCCGGAGGGTGCGGGCGGCCATGCCCGCGCTCGCGCAGGGCCTGTCGGCGGAGGATCTGGCGGCCCAGTCGATGCCGGACTGCAGCCCCGGCAAATGGCATCTGGCCCATACGAGCTGGTTCTTCGAGGCGATGATCCTGTCGGCCGAGCCGGATTACCGGCCCGTCGATGCGCGCTGGCAGGTGCTGTTCAACAGCTACTACGAGGCGCTGGGCGCGCGGGTGGATCGGCCCGAGCGTGGCCTGATGACCCGGCCTTCGCTGGACGAGGTGCTGGCCTATCGTCGCGAGATCGACCGGAGGATGATCCGCTGGTTGGGGCAGGGCGAGATGGACGCCCGCGCCCGCTATCTGTTCACGCTCGGCCTGAACCACGACCAGCAGCATCAGGAGCTGTTCCTGATGGACCTGCTGAACCTGATGTCCCGCTCGCCGCTGGATCCGGCGGCCTATGGGCAGGCGCCGCGCCTGGCGCCGGTGGAGTCCGTGCGGGGCGGGGAGACGCTGTTTGAGGGCGGTCTGGTCGAGATCGGCCACGAGGGCGGGGCGTTCGCCTTCGATAACGAGGGCCCGCGCCACAAGGTCTGGCTGGAGCCGTTCGCCCTGTCGAACGATCTGGTGACCAACGGCGACTGGCTGAAATTCATCGCCGACGACGGCTACGTCCGGCCCGAGCTCTGGCTCTCCGACGGCTGGGCGACGGTGCAGGCCGAGGGCTGGGATGCGCCTCTGTACTGGCGCCGCTGCGCCGAAGGCTGGAGCGTCATGACGCTGGCGGGGCGGCGACCGGTCGATCCGGCGGCACCGGTGCGCCACATCAGCCTGTATGAGGCCGACGCCTATGCCCGCTGGGCCGGCAAGCGGCTGCCGACCGAGGCCGAGTGGGAGCATGCGGCGCGGACGCGGCCCGAGGCCCTGTCCAACGTCTTCGGCGAGGTCTGGCAATGGACCGCCTCGGCCTATGCGCCTTACCCCGGCTTCCGACCGACCGAGGGCACAGCGTCGGAGTACAACGGCAAATTCATGGTCAACCAGGCCGTGCTGCGCGGCTCCAGCTTCGCGACGCCCGAGGGGCATGGGCGGGCCAGCTATCGCAACTTCTTCTACCCGCACCAGCGCTGGGCCTTCACCGGCCTGAGGCTGGCGGCGGACCGCTCCGGTGAAAGTGCAAGCGTGACTGACGACGACAATGCCGCCTTCCGTGAAGACCTGATCGCGGGGCTGTCGCGCTCGCCCAAGACCACCTCGCCGAAATGGTTCTATGACGCCGCCGGCTCAGACCTGTTCGAGGACATCACCCGGCTGCCGGAGTATTATCCGACCCGGCAGGAGGCGGCTCTGTTGCGCGCCACGGCGCCGGAGTGGGCGCCGCTGTTCGGGCGGGGCGCGGTGCTGGTCGAGTTCGGCTCGGGCGCCAGCGAGAAGACCCGTATCGTCCTCGACGCCGCACCGGAGCTGGCGGCCTATGTGCCGGTCGACATCAGTCCCGATGCGCTGGAGGCGGCGGCGGAGCGGATCCGCGACGCCTATCCCGGCCTTGAGGTCGTGCCGGTGGTCGGGGATTTCCTGGCGTTGGGCGACCTGCCGGAGGGGCTGGGGCAGGGGCGAAAGGTCGGCTTCTTCCCCGGATCGACGATCGGTAACCTGACGCCGGAGGAGGCGGTTCGCTTCCTGGGCGGCGCGCGCCGTCTGCTGGGCGACGACGCCCTGTTCGTACTGGGCGTCGATCTGGTGAAGGATCCGGCGACCCTGATCGCCGCCTATGACGACGCCAGCGGCGTGACGGCGGCCTTCAATCGCAACCTGCTGGTCCGGGCCAATCGCGAACTGGACGCCGATTTCGATGTCGAGGCCTTCGCCCATCTGGCGGTCTGGGATGAAGCGTCGGCGCGGATGGAGATGCATTTGCAGGCCACGCGACCGATGACGGTCAGGGTCGGCGGCCAGACCTTCGCCTTCGATCGCGGCGAGACCCTCCACACCGAAAACTCGCGCAAATTCACCGAGGCGTCGGTGCGGGCGCTGGCCGAAAGCGCCGGTTGGCGCGTGGCCGACTTCCGCGAAGGACCGGCGCCGTCCGTGGCTCTGGCCCTGCTGAAGGGCTGAAGCCCGAGAACGCAAAAGGGCGACGCATTCGGCGTCGCCCTTTCAGGACTTTCAGAAGTTTCGGCGGGTCTATTCGACCGGCTGGTCTTTCTGGTTTCGCGAACCGTGGGAGGCTTCGCCACCCTTGCGTCCGGCCTGTGCTGCGAGGCTGCGGTCCTGCGAGAAGCTGCGCTTTTCACTGGGTACGCTGGCGCCGCCCTTTCGGGCGATCTCGCGCTGGCGCTCCGGGTCCATCGAGGCAAAGCCCCGTTTGGAGACGCCGGAGGCTCGGGTAGGCTGACCTTGAGCCATCGGTGGTTCCTTTCGTGGCGACGGTGGCGGTTGCGAAATGAACCCCCTCAGCCAAGTCCGGTTCCGGTCATCCGGTCACGGAAATGCGAACGAATCACAGGGCTTCCGGAAACCGGAATTACCCGTAGGGCTGCGAATCGCCGGGATCGGCGCCGCCCGGGTCCTGCTGCGGGGCCTCTTCCGGGGTGGAGCCGGGGTCGATGTCCGGGCCCGGAAGATCGGGCGGCAGGATGCCCGGTTCGCGACCGGGGGTGCGACCCGGAGTCTCAGGTGGAGCCCCTCCGGGATCAATGTCCGGACCCGGCGTGTCCGGGGGCAGGATCTCGGGTTCTCTGACGGGATCGATGGGGGTCATGGCGGGCTCCTTCAGGGGAGCCAACGCGAGGTGTCGCGGCGACGTTTCATCACGATCCGAAGCCGAACCGCGCGGGGAACCGCCCTCGCGCCCGACGGATTGAAGGAGCCGACATTCCTCCAGATCCCAGGGAGCTCCCATGACCGAGACCTATACCGGCCAGACCATCGCCGACGACATCGAGGACGGCTTCGACAGCCCGGCCAGCCGGCTGGACCGCGAGGCCGACGCCATCCTGCAGAGGGACGAGATGCGTTCGCTGGGCGTTCGGCCGCTGCGCCGGGCGATCCGCGAGGACGCGCGCGCCGTCGGAAGCTGGGGCCGCAATCGCGCCGGCGCCTTGCGTCATACGGTCGAGGAGGAGCCGGTGCGCTACTCCCTCTATGCGCTGGGTCTCGGCGTGCTGATCGGCTTGCTCGCCGCGCGCTAGGACGGGCCGGTCGCCGGGCGCGCGATCGGCGCGCGGCGCAGGGCCGCATCCGAAACGAAGGGATTGCTGCGCCGCTCGGCCCCGAAGGTCGAATGGCCGCCGTGCCCCGGGATGAAGGTCACGTCGTCGCCCAGCGGCCAGAGCTTGGTGACGATGGCGTTCAGCAGGGCGGCATGGTCGCTGCGCGGGAAGTCCGTGCGGCCGATGGAGCCCTGGAAGAGCACGTCGCCGACCTGGGCGAAGCGGGCCTCGCGGTTGAAGAAGATGACGTGGCCGGGGGTATGGCCGGGGCAGTGGAACACCTCCCAGGTTGTCTCGCCCAGGGTCACGGTGTCGCCGTCGTCCAGCCAGCGGGTCGGAGTAAAGCTGCGGCAGCCGGGCATGCCGTAGCGCAGGCCGTTCTCCGGAATCTGGTCGATCCAGAACTGGTCGGCCTCATGCGGGCCGATGATGTCCAGCCCGGTCTTCTCCTGCATCTCCGCCGCGCCGCCCGCATGATCGAGGTGGCCGTGGGTGATCCAGATGGCCTCCAGCGTCAGTCCGTTCTGCTTCACCGTCGCCAGCAGGCCGTCGACGGAGCCGCCCGGATCGATGATCGCGGCCTTCTTCGTCTTCTGGCACCAGACGATGGTGCAGTTCTGCTGCAGCGGGGTGACGGGAACGACGCCGACGCCGATGGGGGAGGGGGACTCGGTCATCCCGCACAGATAGCGGCGGTCGCGCGCAATCGAAACCACCACGGCTTGCGTTGACCTTTCGGGCGGTCATCGACATAAGGGCGGGCTCAAAGGTGCCGCCCTCAGAAGGGGCGGCCCTTATTGCTTTTCCCACACCGCGCGCGCCGGCCTGATTGGCGCCGCCCCAGAGCGTCAGATATCCCGACCATGCAAGTCGTCGAAAAGTCCTCCGAAGGCCTGAGCCGCGTGATCGCGGTGACCATCCCCGTCGCCGAGCTGAACGAAAAGCTGGACGCGCGCCTGAAGGAAGTCGCGCCGCAGATGAAGCTTAAGGGCTTCCGTCCGGGCAAGGTACCGGCCGCCCACGTCAAGAAGACCTTCGGCCGTGATTTCATGGGCGAGATCATCAACGACTCGCTGAACACCTCGAGCCAGGCCGCCCTGGATGAGGCCAAGGTCCGTCCGGCCGCTCCGGCCGAGATGAAGCTGATCTCGGACATGGACAAGGTCATCGCCGGTCAGGAAGACCTGACCTACGAAATGTCGCTGGAAGTCATGCCGGAATTCACCCCGGTCGACATCAAGACCCTGAAGCTGGATCGCCCGACCTACGAAGCGTCGGACGCCGATCTGGACGAGGCCCTGACGGAACTGGCCGGTCAGGCCAAGTCCTACGAGGACAAGAAGGGCAAGACCGTGAAGGCCGCCGAGGGCGACCAGCTGATCATCGACTTCGTCGGCAAGCTGGACGGTGAAGTGTTCGAAGGCGGTTCGGCCGAGGACGCCGAACTGGTCATCGGTTCGGGCCGCTTCATCCCGGGCTTCGAAGAGCAGCTGAAGGGCGCCAAGGTCGGTGAAGAGAAGACCATCGAGGTCACCTTCCCCGCCGACTACCAGGCCGCCAACCTGGCCGGCAAGCTGGCCACCTTCGACATCACCGTGAAGGCCATCAAGGCCGAGGCCGAAGCCAAGGTGGACGACGAGTTCGCCAAGCGCATCGGTCTGGAGTCGCTGGACAAGCTGAAAGAACTGCTGTCGGCCAACCTGAACCAGCAGTACGCCGGCGCCGCCCGCTTCAAGCTGAAGCGCGCCCTGCTGGACCAACTGGACAAGGCCCACGACTTCCCGCTGCCGCCGAAGATGGTGGAAGCCGAGTTCGACGGCATCTGGCAGCAGGTCGAGGCCGACAAGGCCGCCGGTCGCCTGCCGGAAGACGACGCCAAGAAGTCGGACGACGAGCTGAAGGCCGAGTACAAGAAGATCGCCGAGCGCCGCGTGCGCCTGGGTCTGGTCCTCGCCGAGATCGGCCGCGCCGCCAACGTGACCGTTTCCGACCAGGAACTGAACAACGCCATCATGAACGAGGCCCGCAACTATCCGGGTCAGGAGCGTCAGGTGCTGGACTTCTACCGCCAGAACCCGAACGCCGCCGCCCAGATGCGCGCCCCGATCTATGAAGAGAAGGTCTGCGACCTGATCTTCTCGACCGCCGACGTCACCGACAAGGCGATCACCAAGGAAGAACTGCTGAAGGAAGAAGACGAGATCTGATTTCGTCTGACCCTGATGTCCGGAACGAGGCCCGACGGGATATCCCGCCGGGCCTTTTTCCTGCGCGGCTCGACCGGATGACCTGTCGGCGTC